>JADFRU010000370.1:0-2422 GCA_022561115.1 Chloroflexota bacterium
TTCAGTCATGGGGACGATCCTCTTGTTGATTACTCATGGATACAGCGGGGGAGGGATGGTTCGGAGGGCGCGTCGTGGGCGACGTACCCGGCTCGTCCAGATCTTGTTCTTCAAAGACGAGCGCCCGGTTCAGTCTCCGGATACGACCGTCAGCGGTACAGAACCTGGCTCGTCGGACAGATTGCCGTCAAACAGCTCCAGGATGTCGTACTCGGTCGTGCGCTGGGCCGGCGTGAACCCGGCGTCCGCGATCACGTTCTTGATCTCGTCGATCGTGGTCCGGTTGTAGAACCCGGCCGCCCGCATCACGTTCTCGTCGAACAGCGTGCCCCCGAAGTCGTCCGCGCCGAAGTGCAACGCCACCTGCCCGGTCTTTCTCCCCTCGGAAAACCACGACGCCTGGATGTGCTGAACGTTGTCCAGGAATATCCGGGACACGGCGATGGCCCTGAGGTACTCGTTTGGCCCGGACTCCTGTTTGACCTTCTGGGCAAGCCCGGTGTTGTCCCGTTTGTAGCTCCACGGGATGAACGCCGTGAAACCCGGCTGCCCTGAGTCGTCCGCCTTGTCCTGGACGGCGCGGATATGTCCGAGGCTCTCGATGATCTCTTCCTGTGTCTCGATATGCCCGTACATCATCGTGGCCGTGCTCCGCAGCCCGGCGGCGTGCGCTTCCTCGTGAACGCGTGTCCAGTCATCGACCTTGCCCTTCGGCCGGAAGCGGCTGATCTCCGCCTTCACGCGGTTGGACAGAATCTCCGAGCCGCCGCCCGGAAGCGAGCGATACCCCGCGGCCTTGAGCGCCTGGAATACCTCCCCGATCGATTTCCCGGATACGTCCGTCATCTTCATGATCTCCGGCGCGGAGAAGTAGTGCGGCGTGACCTGTGGAAAGAGTCGAACCGTCTCGCTCACCATCTCCACGTAATACTCGAGCGGCAGCGCACTGTTCAGGCCGCCCTGCATTAACACCGTCGTGACGCCCTTCGACACGGCGGTTCCGATCTGCTCCATCATCTGCGCCACGGTGTAGGTGTACGCATCCGCATGGTCCGGGTCAGCCCGGTAAAACGCACAGAACGTGCAGTAGGCGTCGCACACGTTCGTGTAGTTCAGGTTCGTGTCAACCACGAACGTGACGCGGCGCTCCGGGTTGTGGCGGTAGCGCCACTGCTGGGACAACGGGGCCAGGTCAAGAAGGTCCGCCTCCGTCAGAAGAAACAGGGCCTCTTCCTGGTCGATTCGTTCACCGGCGTTAACTTTCCGGCGGATGGTCGAAAGCACTTTGATCCCTCAGTTTCCGTTTGATGTCGAGGCCGCAGCGGCAGGCCGCCACTCCGGCATTCTCTGGTAGTAGTTGCGAAAGAGCTCCAGCGACTCGTGTTCCCGGTCGCCCATCCGGTAGATGAACTGATCCACGTACGAGCGCGCCTCTTCCGGGGCCATGTTTGCGGACGGCCAGCCGTCTGCGGTGATCTCATCGATCTCATTCAGCCCGCGGTCAAGGCTCTTGCCGAGTGCGTCCGCAAACAGGTCCCGGGCCGCAGGATCGGTATCCTTTCGCGCCAGCCAGCGGGCGTACACGAACGGCAGCCCGGTCATCTCGTTCCACACCTCGCCGAGGTCATGGACGAACGGGAATTCGTCGATACCGCTGCGGTTGCGCAACGCTTCGTCACCGATCAGCAGGATGGCGTCGTGCGGCTCATCCCGGGTCACAAGCACGTCCGGCTCCGCTCCCCAGTTCTCTCTGAACAGCACGCGCATGAGCTGCACCGTGGTCGCCGTCTGCTCAGTCACGGCGATTCGGGCGCCCTCCATCTCCTCGGGCATTCGTTTGCTGAACAGGAGAATGCTCACCGACAATTGCTTTGTTGCGACGCAGAAATCGCCGATCGGCGTCAACATATCGTCCAGGCGAAACCACTCGGCCACGGGCAACGGCCCTGCGTCAAGATCGCCACGCTCCACGGCAAGCGCCATCTCGCGCGGCACGTACTCCACGAGGTTGGCCGCATCCGCGGGCATCCGCTTGTAGAAGACGGCGGAGTTCAGGTACGGCATCAATCCGACGTCGAGAACCTTCGGCATCAGGCGTACACCTTCAGCTCGTTGTAGAGCGCGTCCCGCTCAACAGGCACACGGCCGGTGGACCTGATCAACCGCGCCATGCGCTCACGCGCCAGCCCGGCAGGTGAGTCCGCAAGCGCCGCATGTGCGATCCGCTCCTTGCCTATCGTCCCGTCCATGTCGTCAGCGCCAAAGTGCAACGCGAGCGCCGCCGTCGCCTCCCCGAGCATCACCCAGTACGACTTGATATGCGGGATGTTGTCCAGCATGAGACGAGCGACGGCGATCATCTTCAGATCGTCCATCGGCGGCGTGTGGCGCGGCACGAGCTTCGTGTTACCGACCTGGTACT
>JADFRU010000371.1:0-2421 GCA_022561115.1 Chloroflexota bacterium
GTCGCCGATGGGGGCTCCGGGTGTCCGTTTGCGCCCGCTTCTGACCCGCGTCTGCGACCGTTTTATACTAATTCTCGCTTATGTGTGACTACAATCACAAACACATGAGTAATTCATAAGGATCAACTCATTCTACGTATTGCCCGTTCAATCCGAGGCGCGCTTCGTCGTTTCGTGACCCTGAGGCTCGTTGCAACTGCAGATAGATCGGCGTGACGCGGCGCTGGTGGGGGTATCAGCTGGAGTCCTTCCCGGTTACCGGGAAGCCGGCGCCGGTTCCACGGGTTCACTCGTCTCGTTTCGGTTTCCTTGAGATTCCCTGGATATAGGGGAGCCGGGTGGTCGAGCGAGGACGAATCCCGCCAGCGCGATTACCAGGAGCACCAGCGTGATTCCAAATGCCAGGTTGTACGTGCCGGTAGTGTCGAAGATGACGCCGGCCATGATGGGACCGACGATGGTGGGAACGATCATCGCAGGCCGGGTAAGGCCGATTATCGCCCCGAAGTTCTTGAGGCCGAACATCTCGGTAATCGCCAGCGGCCCGAGCGCGCCCACCCCACCCATCCCGGACCCAAAGATCACCAGCCCGGCCCACGTGAATATCGAGCCGCCTGATACGGTGATCAAGGCCATGCCGACCAGCTGTATCGCGACGACAATGACGTATGCCCAGCGGGCCGTGATCGTCTCACTCACGCGCCCGAACACGATCTTTGACGCCATGCCGAAAAAGGCGAGGATCGTCAGACCCGCCGCTGCCTGAGACGAACTGAAACCGACCTGTTCAAGATGGGGGAATAACTGCGTGGCGACGGTGGTGCGGGCGAACTGCTGCAGCCCCATGCCGATGGACAGGAACCAGAAAGCGCGGGTGTGGATGGCCTGACTGGTGGTAAATCCCCGTAACGCGGCCCGGGCGGCGCGTCCCGCATCTCCCTTCGGCGCCCAGCGCTTGTGGACCTCCTTCTCCACGTCTTCCGGCCGGTCCCGTATCACGAACAGGACCAGTATCAGGATGCCGATCAGAAGAAATCCGACGCCCGCGAATCCCCAGCGCCATCCGCCAAAGGCGATGGCGGCCGCTGTCAGCGGCACGGCGACCATCCCGCCGAAGTTGTTGCCGGCGGTGACGATCCCCATCATCCGGCCGCGCGTTGTGGCGAACCACAACCCGACGAGCCGGCCGGTCGGCAACATCGAAGCGCCGGGAGTGCCGGCGAAAATCAACGCACTGAAGGCGTAGAACTGCCAGAGCTCGGTCATCACGGCGCGTAACAGGAAGCCGGCGATGATAAACACCAGCGACACAGCCATGATCGGCCGCGCTCCGTAACGGTCCATGTAGTGGCCGACAAACGGCGCGAGGACGCCCATGAACGCGGCCAGCGTCAGAGAGACGTTGATCTGCGTGCGTGACCAGCCGAACTCATCTTCCAGAGGAAGGATGAACACGCCAAAGGCGAACTGGGCGGTTCCGATCGTCGCGCCCAGGGTGAGGAACGTGGTGAGTGCGATCGGCCAGCCACGGTAGATTCCGGTGCGCTGCCCGGTGAACTCTGGTGGCCCGGTTAAATCAGCGTCCTCGCCGGTCCCGGCAGTTAAGGGTTCCTCGTTTTCGGTCGGGTTGGCGATGATGATTCCCTGGTTGAGGTTGGATCGCGACGCGTTTATTGAGTGCGGAAGTCCCGGATCCCGGACTGTGCGTTCACCGGCAGATCCATGTAGAGATCACGCCGTGGGTGCAGCCGGGCCATGTTACGCCTGTTCGCCGCTGTCCTGTTTTGTCGATGCGGTGGACTCGTCCTCTTCGTACTTCAGCCACTCCAGATCAGCCGCGGGGCCGGTGAGCCATCGCCGCAATATCGTTGAACGCCCGGGTCGAGGATCGACGCCCAGGCCCTGGGTTACCCGATTGGAAAAGTTGAACTGGCATGTGATCAGGACGACGGAAATGATCTGCTCATCGCTCAACCCAAGCGTTCGGAGCTTCTCCATGTCTGCCTGCACCACGTCTTCCGGGTGACGAGTGAGTTTCACGGCGTAGTCGCACATCGCCTTGGTGACCTCGTCCAGATCGGATGTCCGATAGTCATGGATGACGCCGCTCGCTAGCTCAGAATCGTGGGAGTGCTGACGGAGGAACCCTCCGTGACCGAGAGTTCAGTACCGGCAGCGGTTCGAGACCGAGACCGACGTGGCGATCGCCTCCTCCTGGACCCGGGTCAACGCCGAGCTGCCGAAGGAGATCGCCATCGTCATCTCGTACACGGCGTCCATCGCCCCCGGGAGTAGCGAGAGCGGCTTCACCATGTCCGTGTAGTGATCGTCGACGGGTACCTGTCGGATCCAGGCCATCGTGTCCGCTCCGTTTCTGTATGTGTTCCCGGCCGAGGATTTCGATTTCCCCGTCATGGCAGG
>JADFRU010000372.1:0-2413 GCA_022561115.1 Chloroflexota bacterium
GACGCTATAGAAGCCGATCCGTGTTGCGATCGAGGACTCGCAGGTAGATTTGGCCATCCCAGATACAACGGGCACAACAGCCAAAGACGGGCAAGAGAACGTCGCCGGCGGGCGCGTCGAAACCGGCTCCGCACCCGTTCATGATGGATGGGTCGAAACCGGGCTGACGCCGCGCCAGATCAAGCTCACGCTGGCCGGTGTGATGCTCGCCATGTTCCTGGCTTCCCTCGATCAGACGATAGTCGGAACGGCGCTCCCGAGGATCATCTCCGACCTCGGCGGCTTCGACCGGTTCACGTGGGTGACGACGGCGTACATCGTGGCGTCTACGACCGTTGTGCCGCTGGCCGGAGCCGTGGCTGATATCTACGGCCGGAAGTGGTTGTACGTCGGCGGTCTCGTCGTGTTCCTCGTGGGCTCGGTGCTGGCGGGGTCTGCCGACTCCATGAACACGCTCATCGTTTTCCGCGCCGTCCAGGGGCTGGGCGGCGGCATCATGATGGCGATGGCCTTCGTGACGATCGGCGACCTGTTCCCTCCGGCCGAGCGCGGCAAGTACCAGGGGTTGATCGCCGGCGTGTTCGGCATATCGTCCGTAATCGGGCCGACGCTCGGCGGATTCCTGACCGACAGCCTGAGCTGGCACTGGATCTTCTTCGTCAACCTGCCGCTCGGAATCCCGGTCGTGTTCCTGTTTGTGAAGTTATTTCCGAACCGTAAGCCGGCCATGATCCGCAAAATCGACTACCCGGGCGCCGTGTTGCTCGTGCTGACAATCGTGCCGGGACTCGTCGGCCTTTCCCTGGGCGGCGTCCAGTACGACTGGGTTTCTCTTCAAGTGATCGGCGCGTTAACGCTCAGTCTCGTAGCCGGGGTCGCGTTCGTGCTCACGGAGCTCAGGGTGAGCGACCCGATCATGCCGTTCGTGATTTTCAAAAACCGCATCGTCGCGATCTCGCTGATAATCATCTTCCTGACCGGATTTGCGATGTTCGGGGCGATCATATTTATCCCGCTGCTGTTCCAGGGCGTGCTCGGCGCTTCGGCGACCGCGAGCGGCAGCTTCATGACGCCGATGATGCTGGGCATGGTCGCGGGGGCCGCCATATCCGGGCAGATCCTGTCGCGCACCGGCGGGCACTACCGGACGCAGGGGATCGTGGGACTCGGGATCATGGCGGCCGGGTTCGGCGTCCTGACGCAGGTGTCCGACCACGCGAACTACGCGTTTGCGTTGACCGGGGCGATCACGATGGGCTTCGGCCTGGGAACCAGTTTTCCGCTGTTCACGATCGCCGTTCAAAACGCCGTGCCCTTCCAGTTCATGGGAGTGGCCACGTCCTCGACACAGTTCTTCAGGTCCGTGGGCGGCAGCATCGGCCTGGCGGTCATGGGCTCGTACATGGTCAACCGGTTCCGTAACGGGCTGGACGCAGCGCTCCCGGAGGGCGTCGAATCGGTGTTGTCGACAGAGCGGCTATCGCACATTTCCGACAACCCTAACGCCCTGCTCGACCCTGACTCCCTGTCCGTGTTGCGTGACGAAATCGCGGCGGCCTCGGACCCGGCGTTTGCGGATCGAGTGATCAACGGGATGGAGGCGGCCCTGGCCTCAGCCCTGTCTGATGTGTTCACCGTGGCGTTCTTTATGGTCGTGGCCGCGCTCGTGGCCGTGTTGTTCTTAAAGGAAATCCCGTTGCGCCGGCGAGAGCGTTCGGCGCCGCGCGCGGCCAGAGAGGCTCCGCCATCGACGGCCCAGCCAGAAGCCGCGGGCAGCGGGGATTAGGCGGAGTAGTCGCCCCGGGTGTCCCGGAAAGTCAAGATTCAGGCGGACGGCGACCCGTCAATCGACCACCGGCTACCTGCCGCGTGCGATCACCTTGTGACTGCGACGCATCCTGCTCATAGCGCAACCGGCTGAATCGCTGGTAGCCTCGTTTCACCAGTATTCTTTTTGAGCAATCCTTATTCAGTCCCGCGCGGGGAGCGTTGATGCCAGAAAACACGCAGTCCAGATACCGGCTTCCAAAGACCGTCACCCCCTCGCACTACAAGCTGACTCTTGAGCCCGACCTCAAGAACTTCACGTTCGCGGGCACCGAGGCGGTCGATATCGCGGTCAAAGAAACGACCGGCGTAATCGTCCTGAACGCTATCGAACTGGAGATCGACGAAGCCTGGATCGTAGCGCCCGACGGCTCGCGCACGGACGTCTCCGGGATCGAGTACGACGAGGAGCTGCAACGGGCGACCCTGTCGCTACGTTCCGCTATCAACCCCGGCGACTACGTGCTCCACACCCGTTTCCGGGGCATCCTCAACGATCAGCTCCACGGCTTCTACCGGTCTACGTTTAAGGACGACGCCGGGGTGGAACACACCATCGCGACGACGCAGATGGAGTCGACAGACG
>JADFRU010000373.1:0-2411 GCA_022561115.1 Chloroflexota bacterium
AGCGTGCCCTGTTCCTGGCTGAGTGGCGCCATTGCTCGTACCCCCTGGGTCGTTCTGTGTTCGTTCAGGTGATCTTGGTCACGGCGGCGGACCCCGTCGCCGTGACGGCATTGTAGGACCGTCTGCGGTAAGAAAAATCGCTGCGGCAGACGAATCGCCGGCCTGACCATCGGCCGGTCACGGGATTAACTGCGGGTTCAGCGGATATTCGTCACCTCAAATCCATCTGGGGCCGCAGCACCACTGGAAGATTACGCTGGATGTTGAGAGTGACGCCTTTTACCGGGCGCAACTGGAGGGTGAACTCTTCGCCAGCGCCGATGAGATCGGAGGCGGCGTCCAGGTACGAATCTCCGCTTCCGCTTCCCAGGTCATACAGGCTGTTCACGTTGTCGTATGGATGCAGCCAGACCGTCAGCTCCGCCCTCTCGCCGCTGTCCAGGAAGTAGTCACCGTTGTCTGAGCCGGGGAAGGTGACTGTCCAGACGAGATCGTTGATCAGCAGGTTGTCGGTCAGAAGGGTGATGCTGGTGCGACTGGTCAGCCCGCTGGCGTCAGGGTCTACGCCAGCGCCGTTCGTTGTGTATGGCGGCGTGAGATCGGTCAACGAGCTGCCGATGGCGCTGTTCACGGTGAATATGATCTTTGCGACCGCCTGTTCGTCAGCGCCGCCCAGGTCGATCGTGTCGTTGCCATCCACGTCCACGTCGCCACGGATCGCCCGGACGGATCCACGCAGATGGAGACTCCCCGTCGCATTGTCCAGCCCGGCGTACGCCACTTCCTTGCCCTGGGACGCCGAGAAGAGCCCGACCTGAAGCGTGGTCATGGCGAACACCGAAGCTACGACTACGAATGCGATCATGATGATCGCCGTCTCAATCGCTGTCACACCGCGCTGCCCGTTCGCAGGGCGCGCAGAATCAGGACCTGTCATGGCCCTGATTGTTCGATTCGCCACACGTGTGAGCGATTGCGGCGTTTCGAGATGGATGGCGGGACTCGCCCCGCCCGGCGGCGGTCTGCCCACGTTCTCAGGCTAAGCGTGATGCGGAGTGCGGTCGTGCGGGACAGTGGTCCGTCTCGATGAGCGTTAGGCCCTTCACGCGTGCACGCGAAACCCGTGCCCCGGAATGGGGGCAAACGACCATTCACCGATCTCTCATCGTCCAGACTTAGCCGTAGGCTGTGTTCTGAGCCGCCACCGCTGACGCCGGTTTCTCAACATCTGAACGACTCTGCCAGTCGCTTCGGCGAGTATTGCGCGCCAGGATTCCGGGACGGGAAAACGTAGCCAGAACGGTCAGTCGATCGTCGCTCCGCCGTCGATGACAAGGTGCTCGCCGGTGATGAAAGACGCCTCGTCAGACGCCAGGAAAAGCACTCCGTAAGCGACTTCACGCGGCGCCCCGATGCGCTTCATCGGAGACTCCTGGCCGAAATCGACGAGCGCCTGGTCTCTATCAAGACCCAGGGCGTTGATGTGTGTCTCGGTGGCCCGGGTATGTATCGTGCCCGGGCAGACGGCATTTACGCGGATGTTGTCCGTCGCCAGGTCCATGGCCAGGCAGCGGGTTAGCTGCAGCACGGCGCCCTTCGACGAGTTGTACGGGATGAACGCCGGTTGGGCGACGAAACCGCTCACCGAGGCAAGGTTGACGATCGCCCCTCCCCCGTTTGCGCGCAGAACGGGAAGCACCGCCTTGACGCAGTTTGCCGGGCCGACAACGTTCACCCCGAACACGCGGTCCCAGTCGCTCCGGGTCACGTCTTCAATCTTGCCGAACACGAACGCTGCGGCGTTGTTGATGAGGACGTTGACCGTGCCAAATGCGTCCACCGCGGCCTGGACCGCTGCGCTGACGGATGACTCATCGGTGATGTCGGTGTGCTGGAACACGGCCTTTCCACCGGCGGCGTTGATCTCGTCAGCCACCGCTTTCCCGGCGTCTGCTTCGATCTCCGCGACCAGGACGTTTGCGCCTTCTTCTGCGAACAGGCCCGCTATCGCCCGGCCGATCCCGTTGCCCGCTCCGGTCACGATGGCTGTCTTGCCCTCAAGCCTCATGTCAGATTCTCCTCCAGCGTTTAACCTGCGTGGTGTTCATGGTCATATCGATACGCGGGACGTTCGTTTCCCGGAACGGCGAACCGCGCTCCCGGGGCGGAACGAAAAAGCGTGATCGAGATAACGCCGCCGCACCAGGACCGGGATGCCGGCCGCCGTCCGTTTGTGGCTTTTCTCTGTCGCTTTTTTCTCCGTGGCTTACGGGGGCCGGGTGAAAGTGGCCCGGAGTATAGACGCGTCGTTCCCCCGGGCCGGTCCATGTGGAAGGCGGGATACAATCGGGCGTCCGTTGTCGCTTCCGGCGCATCGCATCCGCCGGGTCCATGCGCCCGCACTCACCCGG
>JADFRU010000036.1:0-9491 GCA_022561115.1 Chloroflexota bacterium
AAAGCACGTTGTCCTACCCCGGACAGAGCAAGATAGTGGTCATCCGGGAGTCGAGAGCGAGCGAGATCGCCCACGGATGGTGGCACCGTAAAATTCTTGCCGGGCCGTCCCGTGATGGGCGGCCCGGCATCGCGTCCGGGCCGTATTCTGGGACAGCGTATTCTCATGAAGCCCCTGTATCCTGTTTCCTCCGCCGGTCTTCCCATCCGGGCGCCCGGTCACACGAAAACCACGAACACGGACATCGCGTTGAGCTCTTCTTCCTTGAATCACCCCGGGAATCACCCCGGTCGCCTGAATCACATAGTGGACGGCCATGAGAGCGGCCCGGAAGAAGTAGCCGGGGGCGTCCGGCCGCCCATCGTCGATCTCCACCTCCACACCACGGCGTCCGATGCTCAAATCTCCCCGGCAGAGCTGATCGATCTGGTCGCAAAAACCTCCCTGCGCACCATCGCGATAACCGACCACGACTCCACCGAGGGGATCGCCGAGGCGCAGGCGGCGGCTGAGCGCCACACGGACCTGACCGTGATCATCGGCGTTGAGCTGGGCACCGAGGACGGTGATGCAGATGTCCACCTCCTCGGGCACTTCATGGACACAGACGCCCCGGGATTGCAGGAGTACCTCGCCCATCTTCGCGAAGGCCGGGTAGAGGCCGCGCGCGGGACGGTAGAGCGGCTTCGCGAGCACGGGATCAACATCGAGTGGGAGCGCGTTCTTGAGATCGCCGGTGGGGCTGTCGGCAGGCCGCATATTGCGCGGGCGATGGCTGAAGCCGGTTACGTCCAGAACCCGCAGGACGCTTTCCGGCGCTACCTGGGGACCAACGGGATTGCCCGGGTCAAGCGCCCCAAGCCGACACCGGTCGAGGGTATCCGCTTCTTCCACTCGATAGGCGCGACCGCCACCCTGGCCCATCCGCAAACGGTCAAGGGGCTGGCGCGCATCCTGGGATTTCTCGTGGACGAGGGGCTGGACGGTATAGAAGTGTTCGCCCCGAAGTACGGAAACAGCGACCGCGCACGCCGGTTGGAAGTAGCCGCCCGAAACGGTTTGATAGCGGTCGGCGGGAGTGACTATCACGCATGGGGCTCCGCGGACGAGATTGTCCCCGGAGACCCGGCCACCGTTGGGCCTCCGCCGGGAGCGGTAGACGAGCTGCGCGCCGCTGCGGATCGTTGGAAAGCGGCGCTCAAACCCGCGAAAGGGCCCGTGATTCCTGAAATCCCCGGCGGTCCCGGCTTCGCGGGCCCGGGCTGAAATGGAAATCCTCGGGGCGCCTGCGGGAGGCGTGCTGGCGTTGACGCTCGGTGCGTACCTGTTCGGTGCGATACCCACTGCCTATCTGGCCGCGCGCTGGAAGCGCGGGGTGGACATCCGCCGACACGGAAGCGGCAACGTCGGCGGTACGAACGTGATCCAGGTTGCCGGCCGGACAGTGGGCCTTTTTGTGGTGGCGTTCGATATGTTCATCAAGGGGCCGCTGCCGGTGATACTGGCCGGGTCCGTACTCGGGTACGGGAAGGGAGTTGAGGTTGTCGCCGGGACGGCGGTGCTCATCGGCCACGACTGGTCGGTATTTCTGCGTTTTTCGGGGGGGAGAGGTCTCGGTACGGGTAGTGGCGCTGCCCTCGTGATGGCGTGGCCGGCCTGGGTCGTGTTCGTCATTATCGGGTTCGGTTACTGGGCCATCACCCGCAATTCACCCGTGGGATGGGCGATCGCGTTGCTACTGTCGCCGTTCGTCGCGGTGGGGTTAGGGCTGGCCGGGGAATACATTATTTACGCCGTGATATTCACCGCCGTATCGGCGATCAAGCGGGTAGCATCTAATCCCGGTGAACGACGAACGCCTCGTGACATGAGTTCGACCAGGCTCGTCTGGAACCGTCTCGTTTATGACCGGGACATTGAGGACCGAGACGCCTGGCTGAGAGGAGATGCCGGCAGGTGACGCTTATAGCGCCCTGCCGTTCATATGGTTGATTCCCCCCCCGTATTCTGCCCGCGCGACCCGGACACAGAAACCAATCTTCGCTGTGGCCGGTGCGACGTGCTGATCTGCCCCAACTGCCTGGTGCAGACCGTCGTCGGATCGCGCTGCGAGGATTGCGCCCAGGTGCGCACGCCGCCGATGTTTCAGGCGAGCAGCGGTGAGCTGGGGAAAGCCGCCGCCGCCGCTTTTGGCACAGCGATAGCGTTGTCGGTAGTTGCCGGCCTTATCCTGACGGCTGTTGGACTGGCACTCGGAGGGGTGGTGGTGGTCGGAGGGGTCGGTTGGCTGGTCGGAGAAGTGGTCTATCGCGCGAGTGGGTACAAGCAAAGCCGGGCGCTGCAAGTTGTGGCTGGCCTGGCTACGCTGGCCTCGTTCCTGATAATTTCGTTTTTCGCGCCGTTTGGCGCCATCATCGGCCTGATCATCGGCACGTACTACGCCATACAGCGCGTGAAACCCCCGCGCGGCGTTTAAGGCCGCGGCGAAAAAGGGCTCAGGACGGTCCTGCGGAGTCCGATCACGACGGCAGGCGGGATTTCCCTGCCGCCGGGACTCCTACGCCTTGACCGGGCTGATCACCGTGACGTCCCGGTGGGCCAGGTGGCTGCGTACGTGATCGACTTTCGCCAGCCATTCCGGGTCGCTGTAAAACGCCTTTTCCTTCCGGGCGAGGTCCGCTTCATCCTCGAAAGACCGGACCCAGATGAAACGCTCGTTCTCCGTGTCGGTCCAGGCTCCATCAACCTTGATCCCGTGTTTTGCGAGGATCGGACGGAGCTCTTCAAAGGCCTTGAGCCATGAATCCATCTGGCCACTGTTGATGGTGTAAATACGGAGCTGCGAGATCAAAGCGGCAAATCCTCTATTGGAACTAAATGGATGTGATGGCTGACGCCACCGTTTGCGGTCCGCAGCATATTCATACGTGCAGACGCCGTCCAGCCCGGAAGCTCACGTGGGAACCGGAACTGGCCGAACCACCGTGACCTCGCGATGCGCCTCATGCGCCCGGATCCGGTCCATGAGGTCAAGCCATTCCGGGTCGCCGTAGAACGCAGCATCCTTGCGCTCCATATCCGCCTCATCCTTGTACGTGCGGAACCAGATGAAACGCTCCCGGGCGAGGTCTGTCCACATCCCGTCCACGCCCATACCGTGCTTGCGTATCAGCGCCATGGCCTCAGCGCGAAAAATCTCCAGCCACGCGTCCATCTCCCCGCGATTTATCGTGTAGATGCGTAACTGGGCGATCATCGCCGGTCTCCGTTCCCGTCGGTTGCCCGTTGTTCAGGGGCAGACGCCTCCCGCCGGCGCAAGCGGCTACCGGCCCTCCAGCATGCTCATCACCGCTCGACGGCCTTTGCCGGAAGTCATCCTCTTCATCATCTTCTGCATCTGGCGGAACTGTCCGAGCAGCTGGTTGACATCGGAAGCCGTCGTGCCTGATCCGTTTGCGATGCGTTTGCGGCGGGAGCCGTTGATAAGTTTGGGATTGATCCGTTCGCCGGGCGTCATCGAGTGAATCATCGCTTCGACGCGGGTGATCCGGCTCTCGTCCAGGTCCTTCGGGTTCATTCTGCCCTTGAGTGATCCCATACCGGGGATCATGCCGAGGATATTTGCCATGCCGCCCATCTTTTTGAACGCCTGCAACTGCTGGAGCATGTCGTTCATATCGAACTGCTTTGAACGCATCTTGCGTTCGAGTTCCAGGGCCTGGTCGGAATCGAACTGCAGCTCGGCCTTCTCGATAAGCGTCTGCATGTCGCCCATCCCGAGAATCCGTGACGCCAGCCTGTCTGGATAGAACGGCTCAAGCCCGTCCGGGCGCTCGCTGACGCCTATGAACTTGATCGGAACACCGGTGACCGCGCGCATCGACAGCGCTGCGCCGCCGCGGGCGTCACCGTCCATCTTGGTCATGATGATGCCGGTCAGCCCGATCCGTTCCTGAAACTCGGTTCCCGAGCGCACCGCGTCCTGCCCCGTCATGGCGTCGACAACCAGCAGGTTCTCGATCGGGTTGGTCGCGTCCCGGATCTCTTCCAGCTCGCGCATCAACTCGTCGTCGATGGCGATCCGCCCGCTCGTGTCGAGAATCAGGTAGTGCGTGCCGTTCCGCTTCGCCTCTTTCACGGCGTTGACCGCGACCTTGAGCGGGGTCGACTTTTCCGGGTCCTCCCGGTACACATGGATCCCGAGATCGTCACCAAGCTGCACAAGCTGATCGATCGCCGCCGGACGCCGGAGGTCGCACGCTGCGATAGCGACCGATTCACCCTGCTCATTGAACCAGCGCGCCAGCTTGGCCGCTGAGGTGGTCTTGCCGACCCCCTGCAGACCGATCAGCATGATTACCGTTGGAGGGGATTCGCCCCGGCTCAGACCCTCCGCCTCTCCGCCGAGAATCTTGACCAGCTCTTCGTTGACGATCCGAACGACCGATTGCCCCGGCGTCAATGATGCGAAAAGATTCTCGGCCTCGGCCCGCTCCTTTACCGCTCGCACGAACGAGCGCGTGACCTTGAAGTCCACGTCCGCCTCGAGCAGGGCCAGCCGGACCTCGCGAAGCGCCTCGTCAATATCCTTTTCGGATAGCCTTCCCTTGCCGGTCAGGCGGGCAAAGGCGCCGTTTAGTTTTTCTGTAAGAGACTCGAACAATTTCGGAACTGCCTTGTTGGACCCAAAAACCTTGCCGGGATTAGATGAGGGGACGCCGGAAACCAGGTTCACCTGCTATCCCACGTACCGATTGTAGCAACGGGGACGCGAAAGGCCGGTAGCTGGTCGCCGCCATATCGCTGGCGATTGACGCAGGGGGGAAACAATGAAGTTTGACACCGTCATCCGGGGCGGCTCAGTGATAGACGGCAGCGGAGCGCCTGAATACCGGGCGGACGTCGGCATCGCGGCGGGCCGAATCGTGGCAATTGCAGACCTCGGAACTGCAATTCCAGATACGGAAATCGTGATCGAGGCGTCCGGCCATGTCGTGTGCCCCGGGTTCATCGACATCCACACCCATTCCGACGTATCGCTTATCGACCATCCGGGCGGCGAAAGCAAGGCGTACCAGGGGGTCACCACCGAGGTCACGGGCAACTGCGGGTTCTCGCCCTTTCCCGCGCTATCTGACCGGCCCGGAGCTGTGCGAGATGGCCTCGGCTCGACGCTCCGGTCAAACGCGGATTGGAACTGGAATGACCTGGCCGGTTATGCCGCGGTAGTCCACGAGAACGGTGTCTCCATCAACATCGCCCCGCTGACCGGCCACTCAGCGCTCCGAATAGCCGCCGGCGCGATCGACGATGGGCCGCCGGCGGTTGACCAGATGGCGCTGATGCGGCGGCTCCTCGCAGAGTCTATGGAGCAGGGCGCGTTCGGCATGTCCACCGGGCTGACCCTCCCGCCGTCCAGCTACGCCGATACCGGCGAGATCGTCTCGCTTGCGTCCGTCATGTCGCCTTACGAGCACGCTTTCTACGCAACCCATGCCCGCGTATGGGCCGGCTGGCATGTGAAGGCCATCGAGGAGGCCGTCGAGATCGGGCGCCGTGCAGGAGTTCCGGTGCAGTTCTCGCACATCGCCATCATCGACTCACGGGAGTACGGCAACGGCGATCAGCTCGTCGCCGTAATCGATGGCGCACGCCGGGACGGCGATGACGTGACCTGCGACATGTATCCGTACACGGCGTCATCCTCCGGCTTCAGCCAGTTACTGCCGGGCTGGGTACAGGAAGGCGGGGTGGACGCCATGCTCGCCCGTCTCCGCGACCCCGTCACCCGGGCGAAAGTTCATGAAGACACTTCCAAAGGCTGGTTTGGCGGTCTCCCGTGGACTTTTGAGCCGCATGTCGTCGCAACCGTCGCCAGCAAAAAGAACAGCGCACTGGTCGGCAAAACCCTGGCCGAGATCGCCGAAATGCGGGGGGTCGACGGCATCGAAGCGATGCTGATGCTGATCGATGAAGAGGACAACGAGATCTCCGAGATCATGCACAACCGCGTTGAGGGAGACATACGCTTTTTCATGGGTTATGACCACGCGATGATCGGATCAGACGGCCGGGCGATAGATCGCTCCGGGATATGGGAGTCGTCGCTGCCCCACCCGCGCTTTTACGGAACCTTTCCTCGCGTCCTCGGGCGGTACGTACGCGAAAACCCGCTGATTTCACTGGAAACGGCGGTCCACAAGATGACCGGCATGCCCGCACGGAGGCTTGGACTGTCAGACCGTGGCCTGCTGCGCGAGGGCGCGATCGCGGACATCGTCGTGTTCGACCCCGCGACGGTGAACGATACTGCGACCTTCAAAGAGCCGCACCGCTACGCGGCCGGGATGCCACACGTCATGGTCAACGGTGAGTTCGTTATACGAGATGGCCGGCACACCGGAGCCCGTCCAGGCCGCGTGCTCCAGCGCGGGGCGTGAGGCGGCGCGGAGATGCGGCGGAGTGAGCTAACTGCTGTCCGCGCGCTGGTCGCTATTTGGCGAGGCTGCTGAGGCCATCGGGCACCACGATCCCGCCGGTCACCACCATCTGCATCGCTTCGGTTGACGAGATTTTAAGAATGGTGACCTCGGTCATCGGAACGATGATCAGGAACCCGGAGCTCGGCAACGGCGTGGTGGGTATGTACACGATTCCGAACTCGCGATTGGAATCGCTCGTGAACTCACGCGTGAGGAACCCAATCGCCACGCTCCGGTCCGTAGGGAAAGGGACGGTGACAACGGTGTCAAAACGTGATTCATGCCCCCCCGAGACCGAAAGCGACACCTGTTTCGCCGTCAGGTAGATCCCGCCGATGAGCGGCATTTTCATAATGACGCTTTCAAGCGTCCGTCCAAACCACTCCGCGACCCGGTGGCTCAGCGCTCCAACAATGAAGATGATTGTGGCGAATATGAGCAGTCCGAAACCGGGCGGGTTCGGGCCGGGGAGCGGGTCCAGGATCGGCGCGAACACGGGATCTACGGTGGCCACAATGAACTGAATAATCAGCACCGTAACGGCGAGAGGCAGGAGCACGATCAACCCGCGCCCGAATATTCTTCCCATGGACCTCTCAACTCACTGGAATCGGTTCAGGGACCATACCCCATTACAGACCGCGGCGGTAACTATTTGGCCGGTCACTCCGCAGCCGGACCACGGGGAGATCGGGTGAAGAATTGTGCGCGAGTACGCGTGCGGCAGATTCCTCCGGCACATTTCGGAAAGCCGCGCGCCCGCAGGCGATTTGTGTCTCGGCCCTCCAATCACCGGGACGCCGGTATGCGGTAAGGGTCAGGGAACACTTCTAGTGTGCCGTTTTTGCCCGCCGAGTCCAGTAGTTCCAGCGCTGACCGGACCACGGCCGACTGGCGCTCGACATCGAACGGCCCTCCCACCGTTCTACCCATCGGGTGCTGCGTCACCAGCGTTCTCGGCACCTTCATCTCTTCAGCGCGATGTTTCCAGGCCCGAATGAAGATCGCAACGGTCGGTATGCCGCGCTCTTCAAGGACCCGTGCGAAGTGCCCCACGGACACGTGGCACACCGGTCAGGCGGCTACCAGCAGGATCGCATCCACCTCCTGACCGATCAACTTCCCGGCAAGCTGTGGTCCGGTCTCTTTTAGGATGCGAAGTTGAGATGCGGCGCCGACAAAGCTCAAGGCTGTGGGCGACAGGCTGCCGATCACGCCTTCATCCCTCAGTTCAATCAACCGGTCTATCGGCAGCTGAGTGTTCCGGTCTTTACTGGCGGCGGTGATGTCGTACCCGCCATGCCGTATTGCGAGAGAGTCCGCCGGAGCGTCGTACGGGATTTCGGACAGGATCGGCGGAACCCTGAGAAACTCACCGATTCGACGGGTGGCTTCATCCTGATCCATGTCCTTCACACCGAACGGCTCAGGGTCCTCGCCGCGCATGAAGTGCCCGCTTGAGGCAATCAGTCCCAGCCGGGACTCGGACAACGGTTGTCGCATCGGTGTGAACGGGCCGTCGTCGTACAGAAAGTTTGGAACAGCATCGGCAGCCGGCTTGTAGCCGCGCACCTGCCACTCGTAGACGTGTTCCGCAATCCGGGCGGCGTTGCCGTCATCGATCGTATCGCCGACCTTGAGGAGCAGGTCTTCAAAAAAGGCAGCAGCCTCGTCTTCCGGGAGGGCACGGAGGAACTTGAACAGCAGATTTGTGCGGGAGCCGTAGTTAAACGAGTCCTTGAACTGCCCAAAGGTTTCCTGGGCTTCGGACGGGTTCTCGTTGCTCATTGGCGATCGACCTCCTGTGCACTTTCAGACATGTCCGGCGGCGCCGGCAACATAGCATTAGGATGCTCCCGCGCGGACAACGGCGCCACCTGCATGACGTGGTTCCAGTTGCCGGTCCCGGATGGAGCTTCGGGAGAACGCCGGCGTCAAATAACTTGCGGGCTTGTACGCTGCCATTGACGGCGTATCCTTGCGGCTATCCGCCGGAAACGCCCGACGCTAAAGCAAATGGAGATTCCTTATGGCTACAAACGGCACCGGTCAAATCGACATGTCTGGCTTCAAGGGAGTATTTCCGGCCAATCCCACACCCATCCATGCGGACGGCTCCATCCATGAGGAAGGACTCCGGGCGATCCTTGAGGACAACATGTCCCACGGCGTTCAGGGGTTCTGGATCGCCGGCAGCACCGGTGAAGGCCCCATCCTGTCGGAGCAGCAGCGTGACACGGTGGCACGCGTGGCCGGCGAGACGACCAGCGGCAAGGCGCTCGCCATAATGCACGTAGGCGCTATCAGCACCGAGAGTGCGGTGAAGGGCGCGAAAGCCGCTGCCGCCTCCGGTTGCGCAGCCGTTTGCTGCGTCCCGCCCTTCTTCTTCCGGCCCAACCTGAGGTCCATCGTGGACCATTACAAGGCCGTGGCGGACGCCGCTGACGGGCTGCCGCTGTTCGCGTACAACCTGCCGCAACTGACGCAGGTAGAGTTCACCCCGGAGCTGATGGACTCGGTCATGGCCGAGGTTCCGACCCTCAAGGGATTGAAGCACTCGGCGTTCAACTTCGGCCTGATCCGTGAGTGGGCGGACCGCGGCCTCAAATGCTTCTCAGGCTCCGGCCGCCTGCCGCTCCCGGCGCTCACGATGGGCGCAATCGGCACGGTTGACGCCCCGCTCTCACTGGCGCCGTGGCTGTACACGGACCTGTTCGCAGCGTGGGAAGCCGGTGACCTGGAACGGGCGCAGGCGCGGCAGAACGATGTCCAGAAGGTCGTAGACCTGGTCCAGATGTACGGGGCGGGCGCACACGTCTGCAAGACGATCCTTTCAGAGCGGATCGGCATCGACATGGGCGAGTCGATACGCCCCAACAACTACCTGACCTCGGAAGAGCAGGCCCACGTTTTAGCTGAGGCGAAGAAAGCGGGCGTCCTGGAAGCCCCGGTCGCTGTCACGGCGTAAGGTTCCAGACCCGCCGATAGACCAGAGCGCCCCCATCCGGG
>JADFRU010000037.1:0-9469 GCA_022561115.1 Chloroflexota bacterium
CGTACACGAGCAGCGCGTCGAGCCGCGGCCGTCCTGCCGGCGCGTTTGCAGTTTCGGACATCACGGCGAGTCTACGCGTCCCCCGGTTCGTTTCAGGGACCTCTCAGAACCGGTCCAGCGCGGGCGTCCGTTCCTCACGTATCTATCGCCATGTACACGGGAAGGACGGGGTGTTTCGGTCAACCGGAAAATCGGTCATCCGTCACGGAGCGCATGGACATCGGCGGCGGAGGTCCGGCCCTGTGCGACGAACGACCGAATCCGGTCCGCACGCTCCTGCAACACGGCGTGATCGGCATCCAGAAGTAGCGGCCTATCGACGATCTCAAACGTATCGGTATCGCCGTCCCAGCGGTGCAGCAGCCGGGCGCTGGGTTTGCCATCAATCACGCATTTCACCTCCCACACCCTGCTGAGCCTGCGCCAGAAATCATCGTTCGTCTCGCCGTGACGCTCGATGTACACCATGTAGTTGATCGTGGAAGCGTCCTCGTCCGAAATATCGTTGCCCGAGCAGATCCTGTCGTACGCCTCCTCCACCGTCGGAGCATGGAGAGCTGTGACCAGGGAGAACCCGGAGGCGACCGTCTCGAACACCTTGCGAACAGGGTCGCCCCAGATATACGTATCAACGGGCGCCTTGCTGAACTCCCCCACGACCAGGTACCCACCGTCCGGACGCGTGGCAAGCTCCTCCATCTGGCTCTCATCTCCAGTCAGGTGATGAATGGGCGTGCCCGGCCGCACGAGCGTGAGGATCGCAGCGGACACTGCGGACTTCCCGGCGAAACGCGGGACGGCGACGGTCATAAAAGAACGGCGCTCGTCGGCGACCGACCACAGGGTGGCTGCGATATCGCTGTCCATCGTCCCGTTCGCGACGAGGTCAAGAATCGTGGGGTCTGGCATCAGTCACCTTCCGCCCGTAAACGTATCGGCTGAACGGTTCGCCGGGCCGTCACACGATGACCGTCCGGAATTGAGCCAGATAATAGACTCCCCGGCCTCATTCGCCCATTTCAAAGAGTCAAAACCCCGGCAAGCGGTCCCCCGGGAAGGGCGACGACCACTGCCCGGCATTTGAACATGTACATCTCACGCGTGATGCGTTACAGACGTGGCGCCTAAGCCATATGATTTGGTGGTCGTGCGCGGGATTTCCGGCGTCACAATTTCGGCAATGCGAGACCAGATGAAGATAGCTGTCCCCGCGGACTCAGAACAGGGCGAGATGCGTGTCGCGCTCGTCCCTGAGACTGTGTCCCGTCTCACACGAGCCGGGCGCACCGTCTTCGTCCAGCCGGACGCCGGCAAGAACGCCGGGTTTCCTGACGACGCTTACCTGGAAGCGGGCGCCATGATGGCGGACACGGTGCGCGACCTGTTGCAGGACGCCGATATCGTGGTCAAGGTCAACCAGCCGACCAACCAGGAGATCGATCATCTGAAACAGGGGGCCGTGGTGATCGGCCTGCTGAGGGCGCGCACCAGCCCGGATATCTTGAAAAGGCTTGCGGACGCCGGAGCGACGGCCTTTGCGATGGAGCTGATCCCGCGCATCGCACGCGCACAGCGGATGGACGTCCTCTCCTCACAGAGTTCGCTCGCAGGTTACAAGGCCGTCTTAATGGCGGCGAACACCATCGGCAAGTTCTTCCCGTTGATGATGACGGCGGCGGGCACGATACCACCGGCGACGGTGCTAGTGCTCGGCGCAGGCGTCGCCGGGTTACAGGCGATCGCCACGGCGAGAAGGCTCGGGGCCAAGGTGGAGGCGTTCGACATCCGGCCTGTGGTCAAGGAACAGGTGGAGAGCCTGGGAGCCAGGTTCGTGGATATCCCGGTCCCGGAAATTGATGAGACTCCCGGGGACGCAGGGACAAGGGATGGTTACGCGCGCGCGCAATCGGAAGAGGCGCAACGCCTGCAACGTGAGACGCTGGCGGCGCACGTGGCGGGCGCAGACGTGGTGATCACCACGGCCCTGATCCCGGGCAGACCTGCCCCGGTGCTCATCACCGCCGAAATGGTGGAGGCGATGCGGCCCGGCTCTGTGATCGTCGATCTCGCCGCCGAGGCGGGCGGCAACTGTGAACTGACCATCCCGGGACGCAACGTTGAGCGCGCCGGGATTACGATCCTGGGTCCGCTCAACATCCCGTCGATGATGCCGGGTGAGGCGAGTGTCCTGTACTCCCGGAACGTGGCGGGGCTGCTGGACCTGCTGATTTCAGAGGACGGCGAACTCGTGGTCAATTTCGATGACGAGGTGATCGCCGGAGCCGGTGTGACGAACGGTGGAAACCCGGTGGGCCTGGGGAGCGAGATAGTCGAATCCGCTTCCGCTGAGGGGAGTGAGTAACGATGATCGAATCCCTGATTATCTCCCTGACGGTTTTCGTGCTGGCGGTGTTCGTCGGCCATTCCGTGATTACCAAGGTGCCGCCAACGCTTCATACGCCGCTTATGTCAGGGACCAACGCCATATCCGGCATCGTGATCGTGGGGGCGCTGGTCGCCGCCGGGATGACGGAGAGCCGTTTAAGCCAGGGGCTGGCGACCGCGGCCGTCGTCCTGGCGACGATCAACGTGGTCGGCGGGTTCCTGGTTACCGACAGGATGCTGCGGATGTTCCGCCGCCGCGAGCGGCCAGGCCGCCCAGATAACCCCGGATAACCCCAAACAACCCAGGACAACCCCGATTAGTCAAGGATGACGAGCGTCAATTGAGCGACCAGGATTACATCAACCTGATCAACGGCAGCTACGTGATCGCCGCCGTTCTGTTCATCATGGGCCTGATGCTGTTGCGCTCCCCGGCGACGGCGCGGAACGGCAACCGGCTGTCTGCGCTGGCGATGCTCATCGCCGCCGGTGTCACGCTCGTGGACCGGAACATCATCGAGTTCGAGTTCCTCGCCGGCGGTGTTGTCGCCGGGGCCGTCATCGGCGTGATCCTTGCCCGTACCGTCAATATGACGGCGATGCCGCAGATGGTCGCCCTGTTCAACGCCTTTGGCGGCGGGGCGTCAGCACTGCTGGCCAGCTCCGAGTTCATCCGTCTCGCCCGGGCCGGCGATGTGGGCGAAGACGTGACCACAACGATCATGCTGGCCACCGCGATCGGCGCCCTGACGCTGACCGGCAGCCTTATTGCGGCGGGCAAGCTCATCGGCTGGGTTACACAGAACCCGATCCTGTTCCCCCTGCGAAACGTGGTCAGCGGTCTGATCGCCCTCCTGATCGTCGCTATCGGCGTGATCCTTGTGGTCGAACCGGTCGACAACGAACTGGCGTTCGCCGCGCTCGTGGGGCTGGCCCTGTTACTCGGCGTGCTGCTGGTGACCCCGATCGGCGGTGCGGACATGCCGGTCGTGGTGGCGCTCTTCAACTCGTATTCCGGGCTCGCAGGCGCAGCGACCGGTTTCGCCCTCGGCAACGACATCCTGATAATTGCAGGCGCACTCGTCGGAGCCTCCGGACTGATCCTGACGCGCATCATGACACGCGCCATGAACCGGTCACTTATAAATGTGATGTTCGGCGGGTTCGGCGCTTCGGGAACGGAGGTCGCCGGCGTGGACGGTGAGACCCGTCCCTACCGTTCGGTCCAGGCACAGGATGCGGCGATGATGCTCGGGTATGCCAACTCCGTGATCTTCGTCCCCGGCTACGGGCTCGCAGTGGCCCAGGCGCAGCACGAGCTTCGGACGCTGGCCGATCTGCTGCAGGCGAGGGGCGTGAAGGTGAAGTACGCCATCCACCCGGTCGCGGGCCGGATGCCCGGGCACATGAACGTGCTCCTCGCAGAGGCGGACGTGCCGTACGACCAGCTTTACGATCTTGACCATATCAACCGGGAATTCGGTCAAACAGACGTTGCGGTGGTGGTCGGCGCAAACGACGTCGTGAACCCGGCGGCGCGTGACAGGGAGGGCAGCCCGATCTACGGGATGCCGATCCTGAACGCAGACCACGCACAGTCGGTGATTGTGCTGAAGCGGTCGATGGCGTCCGGGTTCGCAGGGATCGACAACGACCTGTTCTACCTGGACCGCACTTCGATGCTGTTCGGTGACGCCAAGCAGTCCGTGGCCAGCCTTGTGAGCGAGATCGAAGACCTGTAAACGGGTGAGGACGCGCTATCGGAAGCGATGCTGGTCACAAGCGCGGATAGCTGCCCGCACGAGGGTGCGTCTCCCTGCCGCAGGTAACCGTCGCTGAACCCTTTCCTGAACCGGGAGTGGGCGATCTCAAGCCTGATTCGTGGTGGTGAGGCGGTCGCGTCGAGCAACCGTTGGAAGTTGAAAGCTAGCCCGCACCTTGCTCCAATCGCCACGAGGGCGTGCGGCCGCGGGGACACACCGGGGACCGACTCTCACCCGCGTTGCGGGCGCTGAGACGGAGTACCATCGTGTGAGACGCGATTCAGCCGGGGAATCCGGAGTTCCGCAGTCAAGGGGAGGCGCTCTAGGACTTGGCGATCACGAATAGCGACGCGGCGGACGCCGATGTAGCGGGTTCGGCCGCGGTCGAAGATCGCCCAGAGTCGCCCTCCATATTCTCGGCGCTCGCGGCCCCTCCGTACCGGCGTTTCTGGCTCGGCTCCCTGGCCTCTGTGGGCGCCACGCAGCTCCTCATCGTCGGCCAGGGCGTGCTGGTCTTTGATCTAAGCGGGTCCGAGTTCCTGCTCGGGCTGGCGGGCGCCGTCACGGGCATCGCGACTATCGTCGTGACCCTGTTCGGCGGGGTGGTGGCGGACCGGGTCAACAAACGGGGTCTATTGATCGTGACCTCGCTGATCGTCGCCGCGCTCCTGCTCTTCCTCGGCTCGATCGACGCCACCGGCGTTGTCGAGGTGTGGCACGTCGTGGTGATCGCAAGCCTGATCGGCGTCGTGAGCGGGTTTGACTTTCCGGCGCGGTTGTCCCTGTTCCCGCTTCTCATCGGACAGCGCTCCCAGATGATGAGCGCGGTTGCGCTCAACTCCATCCTCTGGCAGGGAACCCGGATCGTCATGCCGGCGTTCGGCGGATTCGCGATCGCGTTCGTCGGCACGTTCTCCGTCTTTTACGCCGGGGCCGCTGGCTTCTTCACCATGTTCCTGGTCCTTCTTACGCTTCATCCGGATGAGGGAAAACGGTCACCGGCCCGGAACGTTATGCGTCAGCTCATCGGCGGCTTCCAGTACATCGGCGCCAATCGACTCTTCGCCGTATTGATCCCGTTCACCTACTTCAACCACTTCTTCGGGCTGTCGTACCTGCAACTTATCCCGGTTTTCGCGGACGATTACGGGCGCCAGGACGATCAGGCGCTGGGGTTCCTGTTCATGTCGGCGGGCATAGGCGCCGTCCTGGGCACGATTACGACAGGCAAGCTGAGAGCGCACTTCCCGGCCGGACACGTGATACTCGCCGGCTCCGGGCTCACATCCCTGGTGGTACTGGCCTTCGCTGTGTGGACGCATTTCGGTCCGGACCCGACCGGACTGGCAAATCCGATCATTTCACCGATGTTCTTCGTGAGCGCACTGCTGATCATGATCGCAGCCGTGTTCAACTCTGTTTTCCTGGTCACGTCTATGACGATTCTCCAGCTCCGCGTTCCGGCGGCGCTACGCGGGCGAGTGATGGGAATACACTCAATGACCTTCAGTTTCATCGCCGTGGGCGGGCTGTTTGCGGGAGGGCTGGCGCAACTGGTCAACGCCAGCTTTGCCGTTGGGCTGAGCGCGCTGGTGCTCTCTTCCACGGTGTTGTTCGTGATCGCTACGCAACCGGTTATACGGCGTCTCCGAAACGAGTGATTCCCCGCTTGAATCACGGATTCCGTCTCCGGGCGCCAGAACCGGGCCCTGACCGGGCGGCGGGAGATGAACCCCGTCGCTATGCTACGGGCCGCATGACCAAAGACATCCTTTACGGGGATTCCCACAATCGCTACGGGGACGCTCACAGTTGGATTTGAACAGCGTTCGGGAGCGGCTCGAAGAACGCGAGCGGTCGCTTTCGCCGTTCGCAGTGCGCTCCCGCGATTCCGCCGGACGGGCTGTGCAGGAAG
Source organism: Chloroflexota bacterium (assembly GCA_022561115.1). Taxonomy (GTDB): domain Bacteria; phylum Chloroflexota; class Dehalococcoidia; order Lucifugimonadales; family Lucifugimonadaceae. Next base: position 6,064 of record JADFRU010000037.1, read on the forward strand.
AGCCAAGTCCTGTACGGACGGCGTTCCAGCGTGACCGTGACCGGATCATCCACACGAACTCGTTTCGGCGACTGAAGCACAAGAGCCAGGTATTTGTGGCGCCGGTCGGCGATCACTACGTGACGCGCCTCACCCATACCCTGGAGATGGCGCAGATCGGCCGCACCATCGCCCGGGCGCTGAATCTGAACGAGGACCTGGTGGAAGCGATCGGCATGGGCCATGACCTGGGCCACACGCCGTTCGGGCACCTGGGCGAGCGGGTTCTGAACAAGCTGATGCCCGGCGGGTTCCACCACAGCGGTCACAGTGTGCGAATAGTCGAGCGGCTGGAGAAGGACGGCCGCGGCCTCAACCTGACGCACGAGGTTGTTGAGGGAATCCGCCGCCACTCGAAGCCACAGGGAACCTTCCTGAACCCGGACGCCGTGGAAGGGATGACGCTGGAGGCGCAGGTGATCCGGCTGTCAGACGCCATGGCGTACCTGGCTCACGATATCAGTGACGCGGTTCGCGCCGGAGTGATCTCCATAGACGATCTTCCCGCAGACGCCATCGCCCGGCTGGGCCGCCGGCACTCAGAGCGCGTTAACGCCCTCGTGATAGATGTCATAGAAGCGTCGTGGCCGGCGACGGGCGAGAACCTGGAACACGGCCACGGGCTGAACCCGGGCGATAGCGTCCCGGTTATAACGATGTCGAAGGAACTCGGCGAGATCGTGACCGGGCTCCGCAACTGGATGTTCGAGAACGTGTACCTGCCGATCGGAGAAACACCGACCGGCAGGATGGCTATCGAGATAGTGGAACTGCTGTACAACCATTATCTCGAACATCCAGACGATATCCCGAAGGATTTCCCACGCGTGGCTGACACGCCCGAGCGGCTGGCGGCTGACATGGTGTGCGGGATGACGGACGGGTTTGCCCTGGCGAAGGCGGAGTTGATACGGCCGGGCGCTTTCGCCAAAGCATTCTCCGGACGGTTGTAGCGGGCCAGGGCGCCAGTAAGAGCGCGCCCGGCACCGCGTAAACACGGCCCGACCGGTCCGGGCTGCCCGGCTGGGAACATTTCCCCGGACGTCGCTGATGCCGCGACTCACCCGGCTCTCCACGTAATCCCCAGCCTGCTTCCCCGCAATCCCCAGATTCAGCCTTCTATATTGGCTGCGTGAATGTGACACGCTTTTACGATTTGTTTACCGATAGTTCTAAGCTGGTCCTGGAACTATGACCCTCGTCGACGAAGTCAAAGCCCGGTCAGACATCGTCCAGGTCATATCGCAGTACGCGGACCTGGACACTCGATCGCGCACGCCCAAAGCGCCCTGCCCGTTCCATGCCGAGCGGACGCCATCGTTCGTCGTCTTCCCGGATACCGGCACGTGGCGCTGCTTCGGCGCGTGCTCGACCGGGGGCGATGTGATCGCGTTCGTGATGCGGAAAGAAAACCTGCAGTTCAGCGAGGCGTTGAAGCACCTGGCCGACCGCGCCGGGATTCGATACGAGCCGAACGAGCGGCGCGACGATTACGAGCCGCTTTACAAGGCCAACGAGATCGCCGCCGCGTACTTCCGCGCCCTGCTCAACTCGCCGGAGGGCGATAAGGCACGCGCCTACCTTGAGGGACGCGGTATCGACGCCGACGCGGCGAAGCGCCGCGGATTCGGGTTGAGCCCGTCTGGGATCGAGACCCTTGCCGGGCACCTCAAGACACGCGGGACCGGGGCCGGAGCGGCGAAGGCCGCCGGGCTTGTGCGGCAGGGAAGCGACGGCGGCTGGCACGACATGTTCCGGGGTCGTCTCACGATCGAGATCAGGGACCGGCGCGGCCGGATCGTCGGTTTCGGAGCGCGCAGCCTGGACGGGTCGGAGCCGAAGTATGTCAACTCTCCGCGTAGTTCTATCTTTGACAAGTCCGGCCTGCTGTTTGGCCTGAACTGGGCAGCGGACGGGATCAGCGCCTCGGGAACTGTTGTCGTTGTCGAGGGCTACATGGACGCCATAACGGCGCACGAGGCGGGGTTCGACAACACCGTGGCCTCGATGGGAACGGCGATTACGGCAGAACAGGTGGCGCTTGTACGCGGACTTGCCGGTGAGGTGATCCTCGCCATGGACAGTGACGTTGCCGGACAGGCCGCCACGCGAAACAGCCTGGAGTCTGTCTGGGGCGCCATTCAATCCCACCGCCGCTCGTCTGCCACAACTGGCAGCGCATCCGCGCTCGAAATTCGGGTCGCCACGTTCGAGTCGGGCAAAGACCCGGACGAGGTTATCCGCGGGGATCCGTCAGGGGATGAGTGGCGGGCATCGCTGGATAAAGCGAAACCTCTCCTTGATTATCTGCTTGAGACGGCGGCCGGGACGTACGATCTCAACACTCCGGATGGCAAGGCGCAGGCGGCCGGCGAGCTGCGACCGCTCATCAACCAGGTGCCGAACCAGTACGAGCAGGAGGCTTACCTGACCCGGCTGGCGGAGCTTCTCGGCGTCAGCCTTGAACAGCTCCGGGTGAGTGCGCCGCGCTCCACACGCAGGAGGCGGGCGCCGGGCATGCTGGACCGGGAACCGGCGGGCCGGAACGATGCGGTGGCGTCTGCGCTTAACCCGGAAAGCACGAACGCGCCGGAGGACTATCTCCTTGCCGCCGTGCTGCAACAACCGGAGCTTCACGAGTACGCGATGGGGGTCAGCGAGGAGCAGTTTCGTGACCCGGTGAACCGCGCCGTCTTTGCGATGCTCAAAGAGTCCGAAATCCTGAAACAAGATGCCCCTTCCGATGGAGGGGCTGTCGCGGAAAAAATCGTGCGGCTCCGGGCAAAAGCTATGCCTCCGATGGGCCACCAGGAGATGGTGGACGCCGTTTCCGACTGCGTCTTGAGACTGCACCAGCGCCACATCCGCACTATCAAGGCAGAGGAAAACCGCCTGCTGCCGACAGACGGCAAAGCTCTTCCAGACGACCCGGAACAAGCCGCAGCGCTCACCGAACGTCTCGTAAAAACGAACGACCGGTGGAAGCGCCTTTTCGCAAGGCGGGCCTGATCCATGCCTCGACGTTCTGGCCGATCCTCAGACGCCCACTCCTACGACGACGAACTGGACAGCACGCCCTCGACACTTTGAGTCAGGGACAACCAGCGTTCAGGGGCAGGCCGGTCTCCACGATATTTAGCTTTGCGGCGGCCCTGTTTCGGGTCGCCGGTCTTTTTGCGCGTGTGCCATTCCGGGCGTTCGTGCCGCCGCCCGGCGCGGCGTCTTTCTGATCCGGGTCCGGGTAGTTTTCAGCGGGCCGAAGCGAAAGCCGTTATAAAGTGCTTGCTTCGCAAGTGTATGCTTATGAATATGGATGCAACGCTGCGAGTACGCACCGGTGTCATCTACGGCCCCAGAAGTATCGATA
>JADFRU010000374.1:0-2405 GCA_022561115.1 Chloroflexota bacterium
GCGCCCGGATATTCGCGGAAGGATCGCCGTCTACTGACATCATGTCGGCGAACTTGCCGGGTTGTAACGAGCCGGCCGTATCTTCAACCCGGAGCGCCTCGGCGGTTACAGAGGTAGCTGTCGCGATCGCCTCCCACGGCGTGTAGCCAAGCGTCTCCACGAAGGTGATCGGGCTGTAGCTGGACTTGTCAAAGTCCGCATACGCCATTCCCATGTCCAGTCCGGAAGTGAAACGCACCCCCCTGTGACGCATGTCCTGCAGCATCTCGACGATCTGGTCGCGCGAGGGTGTCGCCGCTGAGACCGACCAGTGCGTCCGCCGCGGCGGGGCGCCAGCGGCACGGGCCTCCTCGCCCAGGGTTGCGAGACCGATCGTGGGGTCCACCCACCTGCCCTCGGCGGCCAGGCGTGTGGCGCCTTCCGGGTCGTAATCCATCGGAACCGTCGGATCAGACGAAAGCCAGCGGCAGTGGATGATCTGGTGGATACCGGCGTCGATGCAGTGACGAATCCCGGCCGCTGCGTGTGAATGGGCGACTACGTACACGCCCAGGCGCTCTGCTTCCACAACCGCGGCGCGAAGAGTTTCGACCGGGTACTGTGCCGTGCGCGGGTTTGAGGTGGGAGTGAAGTTCCCGCCTGTGGACATGATCTTGATCAGGTTCGCACCCAGCTTGACCTGCTGCCGGACTGCCTTCACCACCTCATCCAGCGTGTCCGCCTCGGTGCCAAACATCCAGCAGTGACCTGCGGTGGTGGTGATAGGCGTGCCGGCGAGTAACAGCCGCGGTCCGGGCACGACTCCGGCTTCGATGGCGTCCCGAACAGGGAACGCCACCTGGTTGCGAGACCCCAGGTCCCTCATCGTGGTAACCCCGGAGAGAAGCGCCTTTCGCGCTGCTCCAACGGCCCGCATCACGAACCGGTCATCGTTCTCGGACGTGATATTGGCGTACGCCTCGGGGTCTGCGCTGCAATGGAGGTGGGAATGAGCCTCAACCAACCCCGGTAGCAGAGACACGTCGCCAAGGTCGTACACCCGTGAGCCGGACGTGTCGCCGAGCGTTGACGCCGGGACCACGGCCTCAATACGGCCTGCTCCATCCGTGATCACCGCGTGATCGTCTAGCCAGCCGTCGGTATCGCTATTGGCGACCCGGCGTGCCTTGAATATGGCGGACTCAGGCAAATCATGCTCCTCAAAATGTCTGGCAACTGTCCGGCGAACCATCAGCGAATGACCGGAATCCGGGGATGGGCAACGTGGTCCGGTCACATGGATCGGGCGGATTCTAACGGTGACGGCTGGATGATGGAGCGAGTCATGCCTGACTTTGACCGGCCCCGGCTTGTAGTGTTGACCCGCGGGATGATGCGCTCCGCGTAATGTGGCTGTTGCGGCCCGTGTGGACGGGGGGCATAATGCCATTTCTGGGGCCGCCGCTCCGCTGGGCGCTTACGCGCGCGTTTTGACATCAATTACCGGCCTGGCCTTGTACCTCGTATGCGGCAAGAGTCGTAAAGGAGCTGAACCTTTGCACCCGTTTGAGTACGTCCGCGCCAAAAGCGTTGACGAAGCTGTGAAGGCCCTCGCCAAACACGGCGAGCGAGCCCGGCCACTGGCCGGTGGAACCGATGTACTGGTTATGGCGCGAGCCGGCCGGTGGGAACTCGACGCGCTGGTCGACATCAAGCACATTCCAGAGACGAACATCGTTGAACTGAACGGGAGCGAGTTCCGTCTCGGCTCCGCCGTTCCCTGCTACAAGATCTATGAAGACGAAGAGATCTCGGCCAAGTTTGCGGGTCTGGTGGATAGCGCCAGCATCATCGGCGGAATACAGATCCAGTCGCGCGCCGGTCTGGGCGGCAACCTTTGCAACGCCTCCCCGAGCGCAGATGGCATCGGCCCGCTCATCGTTTACCACGCCACCTGCGTGATCGCCGGTCCTAAGGGCACACGTGAAGTGGCGGTTGAGGATTTCTGCACCGGCCCCGGCCGATCAGTGATCGGGAACGGAGAGTTCCTGGTCGAAATGAAGATGCCGACGCCCCGGAAGGGTTTCGGAGCGGCCTACGAGCGGTTTACGCCTCGTAACGAGATGGACATAGCGATCGCTGGCGTCGCCAGCTCAGTCCAGATGAACGGCAACGTCATCGAGTCTGCCCGCGTCGCACTCGCCGCGGTTGGCCCGACGCCGATCCTCTCATCCGCCGGGGACCTGTTGGCCGGCAAAGAGGCCACGGCGGACAACATTTCTGCCGCAGCGCAGGCGGCGGTCGCGGACGCAAGCCCGATCAGCGACATGCGCGGAACGGTTGAACAACGCAAACATCTGGTCGGCGTTCTGACCCGTCGCACCCTTGAAAGGGCCGTAGAACGCGCCCGGGAGAACAACTAAGTT
>JADFRU010000375.1:0-2402 GCA_022561115.1 Chloroflexota bacterium
CCTTAAAGGCGGGTCCCACCTTGTCTACCGCGCCGTCCGTCCGGACGGCTCCGCGGCCAGCGCTGAGGACCTTGAAGGCGTCCGCAAGATTCTTGAAAAGCGGGTGAGCTCCTTCGGACTGGCCGAGCCGACGATTCAATTGCTCGGCAACCCTCCGGACCGGATACTGGTCCAGTTGCCCGGCCTCAGCGGCGCGTCTATCGCCGTAGGGTTTGACGGGAATACCGTGACCGAGGAAGAGTTCGAGGCGTTCCTGCAGTCTGCAGAGGTTGGCCATCCTGAGGCGACGGTCAACGTCGACGATAACCAGCTGATCGCGCAGATGGACGAGCTTCGCCCCGCACAGCGCGATTTTGAAGGCAAGATCACCACCCCCGCGGAGGGCGACCAGATCAGGCGGTTGTTGGAGGACCTGTTCCCCGTCACGGCCGTGATCTCGTTTGCCGCCCTGGACCCTCTCACCGGCGAACTTCCGGTAATCGATCAGCCGGACACGGATGAGGGAACAACGACCCAGGGCGACGCCATCGCCCCGCAACCCGCGCCAACGCCTTCCGCTGACGGAGGCGACCCGGGCGATCCCACTCCCGGCGATACCACCGACGCGCCGGCAGACGCAACGGACACCCCCGACGACGGAGACGCTGAAGCTCCGGACGATATCACCCCGGCCCCGGCCGTCCCCGAGATCACCATCGCCCAGATCCAGGCGGTACTCACCGGTATCGGTCTTTCGGAAGCGTTTGTCGAAGAAATCGGCGATAACGCCTGGTCCATAGAGATACTCAGCGTTCGCGCCCCGGAACTCGACGATGAAAACAATCCTCTGCCGACCATCATCGACGAGGCCCGGGATGCCCTGGAGGATCTGAGTCCGCTGGCGCTGTTCGGCACCGTCGGGACCATCAACCAGTACGTGGTTGGTGGCGGGGTGCAGGAAGCCAAGCACCTTATCGGGCAGACGGCCCAGCTTGATTTCAGAGAACGCGTGTGCGGCAGTCTGGCGCCGCCGACGCCCGACACACCGTGGCCGCCTGATGGCATGTCGACAGTCGAATGGCTTACCGTTCGCTGCACCGACCCGACCTACTGGAGCCCCCCTTACGGTGGCGGCGAGCAGGATATCGACATCCAGGGCTCAGACCTGACAGACGCATTTGCCGGCACTCAGCCCGGCGTGTCCGGCCCGGTCGTCAACATCTCCTTTAACGACCACGGCTCGGACGTGTTCTGCGACGTGACCGGAAGGATTTCCCGTGCGACGAGCCAGGACGTGCTCGCCATCTACCTGGACGGGGAGGAACTGGTGGCGCCGTCGGCGTCGACCGCGATATGCAACGGCCAGGCCTTCATATTTGGCAACTTCACCGCCGAGCGAGCTCGCACCGTCTCCATCCAGTTGCGGTCCGGTTCACTTCCGGTGGAGCTGGAGCTGATCCAGGAACGCAACGTGGACGCAACGCTCGGCTCGGACTCGCTCAAGAAGAGCATGATCGCCGGGGCCATCGGGCTGGCGCTGGTACTGACCTTCATGGTGCTGTACTACAAGATCCCGGGAGTGGTCGCCTCTCTCGCCCTGATCCTTTATGCCGTTGTGCTACTGGCGCTGTTCAAATTAATACCGGTTACGCTCACCCTTTCCGGCGTGGCGGCGCTGATCTTATCGATCGGCCTGGCTGTAGATGCCAACATCCTGATCGCGGAGCGCACCAAGGAAGAACTGCGCATGGGCAGGGCGCTGCTGGCCTCGATCACCACCGGATTTGACCGTGCGTGGCCGTCGATTCGCGACGGCAACCTCTCGACAATAATCACCTGCGTCGTCCTCTTCTGGTTTGGCGATCGGCTTGGCACGAGCTTGATCCAGGGATTCGCCCTCACGCTCGGCATCGGCGTTCTTGTGTCGATGTTCACGGCGTTCTTCGCCAGCCGGGTGATCATGCGGTCCATCGCAGGCACACGGCTCGGCAACAGGCTTGATTCGTTTGTGCCGGTTGGAACCATCGGCATTGATCGCCCGGTCGGGGTAGGGGAATAGGCCGATGATCGATTTCATAGGAAAACGCATCTGGTTCACCAGCGCGTCCGCCATCCTGGTGATAGCTTCGATATTGTTGCTCACCGTCGGGCCCGGCCTGAACGAGGGCATCGACTTCACCGGCGGAACCTCGACGTCCCTCCAGTTTGACGACAGGAGTGTCCAGACCGACGACGTCCGTACCGTCTTTTCAGCCGCCGGGTTTGGCGACGCCATCATCCAGAGCACCGGCGACGGCAGCTTCTTCATCAGGACCGGCGTCCAGAACGATCAGGACCAGGACGATGTGCTGGCTGCGCTGGAACGTGGCTACGCCGGCGCATACACGCGCACAGAGGTGACGACGGTTGGGAAAAGCGTCGCC
>JADFRU010000038.1:0-9431 GCA_022561115.1 Chloroflexota bacterium
CCATTCCGATGCCGACGGTCACCCGCAACGATCTCACGCGGAGATGACCGCGATACGTCGGGGCGTTCTGTCGCCATCGGAGACGGTCCTGTCCGAATCAGTCCCCGGCCGCGGCCGTCGAGCCCAGAGATTCATCCGCCGCAACCTCGGGCCGTCGCGACGCCAGCCCCAGCACGGCGACCAGCGCGATCGCTGACGCGACCAGCGTCATGATGAACACGCCGTCCAGGCCGGACGTATCGGTGAGATCGGTCCCGATCAGCCCGGCCAGAATCGCCGAGCCGACGATGCTTCCGAAGTAGCGGCTCGTGGAAAATACACCGGAAGCCGCCGCCGCCCGGTCACGCGGCGCCGCCTCGAGGGCGCCGGTCTGCATCCCGGGATTGGCGGCTCCGAACCCGATGCCAAATACCACCAGCACCACGATCAGCAGCGGGACGGAGATAGAGGACCCTTCAATGGCAAGAGGCGTCGCTGCGATGGTCGCGATAGCCATGCCGATAACCGTGGGCGTCCGGCGGCCCAGCCGGTCAGCGACACGGCCCGCGATCGGTGAGATTACGAACGCCGCGATTGACAACGCCGTCAATACGAGCCCGATCTCAAGGCTGCTGTACCCGCCCCGGGCCGTCAGCATGAGCGGCACGGCCAGCAGCATGACGTACATCGCCATGTTGCTGAACGCAACGCCGCCTGCCGCTGCGGTGAAGGCCCGTATGCGGAACAGGCGGGGCTGGATGACGGGCGCCGCCGCACGGGTCTCGACGATTGCCAGGGCGATCGCTCCAACGGCGACGGCCAGCGCTCCCGCTCCCACGGCCAACCACGGCGCGCCGCGGGCTATCGCCATGAGCAGGCCGGCCAGCCCGGACAGGACGAGCGGAAGAAGCAGCGCGCCGGCGAAGTCGAAACGGCTTCCGGCGGAACGCGCCCGGGTCACCGGCAGCACGCGCCATCCCAGCGCCAGCGCCGCCAGTACCACCGGCACGTTTACGTAAAAAATCCCGCGCCAGCCCGCCGTCTCCGTCAGCAACCCGCCGATGGGGGGACCCGCCCCTGCCGCCAGGCCGATCATCGAGCCCATCAGCCCGAACGTGTACGCTCGCCGCTCCTCCGGGATGACCTCACGCATCACCGCCCATCCGGCGGGTAGCACCATCGCGCCGGATATCGCCTGCAGCACGCGGAACCCGAGTAGCGCCTCGAAGTTCGGGGCGATCGCCGCGCCCATGGATGCAACCCCGAATACGGCCAGGCCGGAGAGGATCATGCGCCGCCGTCCGAAACGGTCTGCAAGATCGCCTGTGAGCGGCAGCAGGGACGCCAGTGCAACCAGGTACGCGGTCACCAGCCATGCCGACCGCGCGACCGATATGCCAAGGTCGTCCGTGATTTCTGGCAGGGCCACGGCGATCATGGTGGAGTTGAGCGGCATCAGAACCGCGCCGAGCACGACCGCGATCACAATCCACCGTTCACCGGTCCCTCCCGGGTTCGAGAGGTTAGGTGAGGATGATGGTTCCGTCGTATCAGCTATCCGGGGCGAGACGTACTCCTTCCGGCCCGTGATCTGGACCGGCATAGATTATGGAACGAAAATGCCGGGTCTGACAGATAAATCCCGGTCAGACCCGGCATGAACCGCAAAATCCCCGATATTACCCGTCGGGAATCAGTCGAACCTCACCGGTATCGCCGTCTATCTCAATCGTCTGGCCGTCGGCGATCAGCGCCGTCGCCATTCCAGTGCCCACCACCGCCGGTATGCCGTACTCCCGGGCGACGATAGCGCAGTGGCTTAACGACCCGCCGGTGTCGGTCACGATCCCGCCGGCCGTCGCGAACAACGGCGTCCAGGGTGGCGAAGTTGTGGCCGTCACCAGGATCTCGCCCTGGTTCAGCTTCCCGGCGTCTTCCAGCTTGATGATGACACGCGCCGTCGCCCTGATTTTCCCGGGCGATCCCGGTGTCCCGCCGAACACGTCCGGGTTGTCCTCTGACGGCGGCCGGGGCGGTCCGCCGAAGAACTTGGAGATGGCGTTGCCAACCGGATTGTCCGGCGGCGGCCCGTAGTCAGTGCCCACCCAGGGCGGCGCCGACACACCCGCCCAGCGCTCCATATCCGCCTTCTCGGCTGCGATCTGTGCCTTGCGGTCTCCGGTCATCCCGGCCGTTTCGACCTCCCGGATCTCGTCGATCGTCAGGTAGAAGATATCGGACGGCTCGGCGATGACACCCGCGGCGGCGAACCTGTTCCCGACTTCCAGGAACACCCTCCGCAGACGATGGAGACCCTGCTGGTCCAGCCACCAGTTGTGATCTTCCTGGATTCGGTGTCCCTGCTGACCGCCTTCGAGCAGCATCTCGAACTGCCCCTTGACGGCTTCAGGGTAAGACTCAATTTTCCCTCGCGCTTCCGCGACAAGGCGCTCCCGCTCGGCGATCAACTCCCGCCAGTGGATGTCCGGATCTTCAGCCGATTCGGACAGGTAGTTCTTGAGGAGCTCTATGGCCGTCTTCGGCTCTTCGATCCAGCTCGGGTCTGCCAATTCGGTGACGGTGTCAGAACGCTTGCCGAACTGTTCAAGATACGTCTCGATTTCCGGAATAATTGCCCGGCCGGTCTCGGAATGCGCAAGCATGCCCATGACGTGAGCGGCGTCTGTCTCGCGGATGAGCATGTCCAACTCTGGGTCCGCCTTCACCTTCCGGCTTAGCGCCCACAGGGCGCGTCCCGCCACGAGGCTCGTGTTGTCGGTTCCCTGGAGCAGCCTGTACGCCTGCAGATCCTGGTCGCCTCCGAACAGGTCCACATACAGATCGTGGAACATGCTCGGCGCCACCAGGTAAGGGATCGTCACCTCCATGTGGATGTCCCAGAAACGCTCCCATGTTGTGAGCGACCACTCCATGTGGTCGAAGAGATCGGTGTCCGACGCGCCCCTTAGATCAAAGTCGTCCCAGGTGTCGTGGTAGCCCTGGATCTCCGGCACCCACTCGTTGTCCCAGCGGTCGGCAAAGGTGCCGAGCAGCGTCTTGAGAGTTGCCTCGGCATGCGCGCCTGCGGCCTCCATCTCCTCGGGCGGGATGTTCGGTACGATCGCGACGAAGTAGTACGTGTTGATTCGGCGTACGTGCCAGTCAAGAGGTTGACCCGCTCTCTTGAAACCCTTTGAAGAACCGCGGGCAAAGTGGATCTCATGTAGCGAGCCTGTGAGCGGCTTCACCGGGTTGGGCGTATGCAGCCTGTCGTACATCCACGGCATCTCGGCGTCCTGCTCGTACTTCCACGTGATCGGGAAGTCTGGCGGGATTGGAAACGGCTTCGGCTCCGGGTGCTGTTCGGGCATCGATCTACCCTCTCAAATTTTTTGTCAGTCGGGATTCTGAACCCGGATTTCGCCGGAGTTCTGATCTGCTTTCACCTTGTGACGGGACTCTGTGACCCTCACTTCCAGGGGAGCCGGCGCGCTCACGGACCCCAGTAGTTCTCACATACCCACCCGGACAGCGGCGTGACAGGACTGGGCGCGTGCTGCCGGTCCCGCATCAAGGGCAGTCTGGCATCTTCCGGGTCAGCCCAAGTGATCGGAAAATCCGGGGAGACCGGTATCGGAGTCGGTTCCGGGTGTTGTTCGGCCGTTTATCTGATGATCCTCCCAATTGATGCGTAACTTCGAAACGTGTCGTGTGTGCCGGTCCCGGCTTCAGCCGAGCGTCGTTATCGGCCTGCACTGGAGCAGGTAAAGCGTGTCCTTGAATATTGCCCACTCGATATCCACCGGGTGACCCTCGTCGCGTTCCAGGGATGCAGCGAGCCGCGCGATCTCGCGCGCCTGCTCGTCCGTCATCGATGGCTGTTCCCGCATGATCCGGGGAACGTCCACTTCTTCTGCGCCTTCACCCTTTGAGACCGTCATCCGAGCCTTGTTTGCGATCTGGGACGAGACCACACGGCTGCCGGATTTTTCGACTATGTAGGTGTCAGGTGTGACCGTCCCGCTGACCACGCTTTCGCCCAACCCCCAGCTGGAGTTGATCACCACCTCGCCGAGCGCGCCGGTAACCGGGTTGGCGCTGAACGCCACTCCGGAGATGTCCGCCGGGATCATCTGCTGCACCACGACCGCCATCTGCAAACCCTCAAGGGCTAGCCCGCCCTGGCGACGGTAATCGAGCGCAACCTCAGAGTTGAGTGAGGCCCAGCAACGCAGGACGGCGCGTGCTACAGCTTCCCCGCCTTTGACGTTCAGAAACGTGTCGTGCTGCCCTGCGAACGAGTTATCGGAGCCGTCTTCGTCAACCGCCGATGAGCGTACAGCGACAGCAGGGTTGTCACTTTCGCAGAGCGCCCCGAGCTTGGTGTAGGCGCGCACGACGGTTTCGAGCATATCGGGCGGCGGTTCGTTTGCGCTCACGCCGCGGGGTGTTGCTCCCCACCGGGCAAAGGCGTCGACCGTGAGATTAAAGGCCGGGGGGACCGAATAGTCGTTGGCAAGCCGGCCAAGGCTGGCGCCCTTGCCGCCCACCTTTGCCGGGTCGCGTGACCACGCGTCGTCGAACCACGCGATCTCCAAGAGACGCTCCTCCCCCTAAGGCCGATAAATAATCCCCGTCGTGGGTCGGAATCCTACATGGAAACGCCAGGTTAGGCCAAGGCCCCGGTATCGCTTTCACCGGCTTCGGCGTCGGTGAATCCTGCCACGCGGACACTCACCAACAGCCATCCCAGGCGAAGCCAGGCGACCTTGACCAAAGTCATGCCGAGCAAAGCCGAAGGACCTTCACCGCGAGGCTGTCTGCCCACAACGCGACCCGGGCAGAAGCGACACCCGCAAGCGGCCGGCCCTCGGAAAGCCACAGGAACGCCAACACGCAGTCATCCCGAGCGAAGTCGAGGGACCTTTACCGTGAGGCTGATCGTCATTGAGTCTTATGACTATCTACGCGCCCTTTTCGGTTGCACGCGGGACGCCGATCTGTCGAAGCAGGCTATCGGCGAGTGCCGTTTGCTGACGCACGTTGAAATGCGACAGGACTCACGATGACAAGAACACCGTACCTAGACGACCGCGATCATCGCTTCCAGGTTAGGTCTGGCTACGAGCCGGTTGGTGCAGGTCCCTCGGCTTCGCTCGGGATGACATTTGCGCGGATCGCTGCCCACAACGCGACCCGGGCGGACACAGACCCGGAATCTTTCCCGGCGCCCGCTACTTCTTCAGCGCGTCTGCCAGCACCTCAACAAGGTGCCGTGCCTTGCGACCGGTGCCGAAAAAAGTCTGTTCCCGGCACGACACGCCCGTGACGCATACCTCGGCGTCGGGGTTGTTCCTGACGTGCGGGAAAAACCGCTCCTCGCCCGCCGCCATCGCTACCTCCACATGCTCCTTCTCATACCCGAACGACCCGGCCATTCCGCAGCAGCCGGCTGGAATATCTGTCACCTCGTAATTTGGTGGAAGGTTGAGCGCCTTGATGGAGGAAGAAAGGCCGGTCAGGGCGCGCTGGTGGCAGTGGCCGAGGAACTGGACCTTCTTCGACAGATCGGTGAACTCAAGCTGTGGCCCGTCGTCGCCCAGGCACTCGGCGATCACTTCCTCAAGCATCACCGTGCTGTCCGCCACCGCCCGCGCCTTTTCATCGCCGCCGAGCAAATCCGGGTACTCGTCCTTGATCGTCATCACACAGGACGATTCGCATCCGGCGATCTTTATCCCGCGCCGCACGTACTGATAAAGCAGATCAACATTGTGCCGGGCGTTGACGCCGGCCATGTCCAGCAACCCCTTCGATATCATCGGACGGCCGCAACACTTGCGATCTTTGAGCACGATAACCTCGTACCCCAGCGCCTCCAGCAAATCGGTCGCTGCGATCCCGATCGACGGGTAGTTGAAGTTCATGAACGTGTCATGGAACAGCACGATCTGGCCGCGGGGCGTCTTCCTCGTACTGGCGGGCCGTGCGAAGAACCACTTCTGAAACGTCTTCCGGACCACTTTGGGAGCAGGCCGGTCGGACGAAAACCCGACCACCTTGTCCAGTAACCAGCGCACCGGAGCGCTGCCGTTTATGGCGTTCACGATGGGCGCCACCGGCGCCGTCTGGGCGCTGATCTTGTGGATGTTTGCGACCAGCTTTGAACGCAGCGGAACGCGGTGCGTCTTGTAGTACTGGTACAGGAACTCGTACTTGATCTTGGCCATGTCCACGTTGGACGGGCACTCCGCCTTGCACGACTTGCACTCCAGGCAAAGGTCCAGAACCTCAAACGTGCGGCGGGATGTGAGCTGATCTATCGGGAACTTGCCTGAAATGGCGGCGCGCAGCACATTTGCCCGGCCGCGCGTTGTGTGCTCCTCCTCGCGGGTGGCCATGTACGACGGACACATGGCGCCCATGTTGAGTTTGCGGCAGGCGCCGACCCCGTTGCACATCTCGATCGCGCCGGCGAAACCGCCCTCACGGCTGAAGTCCAGGCGCGTCTCGATCTCGAACGTCTTGTACTCGTCGCTGAACCGCAGGTTGTCCAGCAGGTGGGGCGTATCGAACACCTTGCCCGGGTTCATGATCCCTTTCGGGTCGAACGCCCGCTTTACCTCGCGGAAGTTCTCAACCAGCTCCGGACCGAACATCTTTTCTGACCAGTACCCGCGTACGATCCCGTCCCCGTGTTCGCCGGTCATCGAGCCGCCGAACTCCTTCAAGAGATCGGACACCTCGGACGCGATCTTGTAGAGCCGGTCCATGCCCTCGCGGGTCTTGATGTCGATCAACGGCCGGATGTGCATGCATCCGACGGAGGCGTGGCCGTAATAGCCGGCCTCTGTCCCGGAGTTACGAATGATCTGCTGGAACCGCCGCACATACTCGGGCAGTCTTGCCGGATCGACCGCCGTGTCCTCTACGAACGGGAGCGGCTTGGCGCTTCCCTCGATGTTGTTCATCAACCCGAGGCCGTTCTCACGCATCGACCACACCTTCGCCTGGTCGGCCTGCGTCTGCAGGCGGGTGATGGCGAACCCCAACTCTTTCCGGGCCATGTCCTGCTCAAGCCGGTCCAACTTGCTGGCGATCTCCGCCTCCGACTCCCCGTTGAACTCGACAACGAGGATGTCCGTGGGATCGCCCTGCAGGAAACCGAGATTCCGGGAGAAGCTGATGTGGCGGCGGGCCTGGGTGATGATGATGGCGCCGATGTGCTCAACCGCTGACGGATCGTGCTCAAGCGTCGCGACCGTGGCCTCCATCGCTTCGTCCAGGCTCTTGAAGTGCAGGATGGCGAGTCCCGAGAATTCGGGGATCGGAACCAGGTTAAGGCGTGCGGCAGTGACGGCGGCAAGGGTGCCCTCGGAGCCGACCATCAACTGCGCCAGGTTGACCTCGTCCAGGTTGTTTACCAGGTCCAGGTTGTAGCCGCCGACGCGCCGCAGCACCTTTGGGAAGTGCTCTTCGACAAGCGGCGCTGCACGTGCCGCCACGTCCCGCACGGCGCGGTAAATCTCGCCCTCAAGACCGCCGGTCCGTAATTTTGCCTCCAGCCCGGCGCCGGATACGCTCTCGAAACTGGCGAGACTGCCGTCGGAGAGCACCACGTCCTGCGCCAGCACATGGTCGACAGTCTTTCCGTAGATGATCGAGTGCGCGCCGCAGGAGTTGTTGCCCATAGCGCCGCCGACGGTCGCGCGGCTCGCCGTACTCGGGTCCGGGGTGAACATCAGGCCGTAAGAGCGGATCTGCCTGTTGAGCTCGGTCAGGGTGATACCGGGCTGGGCGCGCACCCAGCGTTCCTCGGGATTCACCTCCAGCACATCGTGCATGTACTTGGTGTAGTCGATGACGACGGCGCCTTCTTGCACCGTCTGGCCAGACAGCCCGGTGCCACCGCCGCGGCTCAACACCTTGACGCCGTTCCGGTGGCAGATCTCGATTACGGCCTGCACGTCCTCAACGGACTTTGGCAGCACCACGCCGGCCGGCTCCATCGAGTAGATGCTGGCGTCCTGGCTGTAAAGGGCACGGGAATAACTATCGAACCGGACCTCACCCCGGACGGCGCGTCGGAGCTCGTCCGCGAGGTCGGTTCGCGTACTGGTCGTCATTGCGTTCGAGTTCCTCCCGTTGTCATGTCAGGCCAGGTCACCCTTTTTATATGTGCATAGACGCGCGTTGGATGGGACCGTCCATGCAGGTAATACCGGTCAATTTCGGGCCTCGTTCGGAGCGCCGGGACCCGGACCATGCCGACGACGTCGCGTCGGTGTCCGGTTGCCGGTCATCGCCGGAGTTCCGTTCGCGTCCCTGCGACAACTGCGACGCGGGCGTGCGGGCACGCGATCGCTGCGGCGCGGGTCGGAGCGCACACACTGCCGGTCACGGCTGGTCGGGTTCCTCGCCCGTCGTAACCCCCGGCGTAACCCCGGTCGTGTCTTCCCGTCGTTTGACCACGTAGGAGGCCAGCATGGTCACCGCCAGTATTCCCGCCACCGTGCCCAAGGATACGGTTGTGGGCATGTGGTAGATGTCGCTGGTAAGCATTTTGACACCGATGAAAACCAGTATCAGGGAGAGGCCGACTTTGAGGTAACGGAAGTAAGGGAGGATACCGGCCACCAGGAAGAACAGGGCCCTCAAGCCCAGGATGGCGAAGATATTGGATGACCAGACGATGAACGGGTCCCTGCTGATGGCCAGTACGGCGGGGACAGAGTCGACAGCGAAGACCAGGTCGGTCGTTTCCAGCGCGATCAGCACCATGAAGAGGGGCGTGACCATCAATTTTCCGTGTCGTCGTATGAAGAACTTCTGGCCCTCGTAATTCTTGGTAACGGGCAAGAAGCGCCGGGCCAGCCGCATCACCGGGTTCCGGTCCGGGTCAGTCTCCTCCTCCTTGCGCAGCGCCAGCCTGACGCCGGTCAGGACGAGGAAGCCTCCGAATATGAATATCACCCATTCGAACCTCTCCAGCAGGGCGACGCCGGAGACGATGAATATCCCCCGCATGACGATGGCGCCAACGATCCCCAGGAAGAGCACGCGGTGCCGGTACTGGGGCGGCACGGAGAAGAACGAGAAGATGATCAAGAAGATGAAGATGTTGTCGACGCTGAGGGAGAGTTCGATCACGTACGCGGTGAGGAACTCGGTGCCCTTGTCTGACCCCATCCACACGAAGATGCCGAGGTTAAAGATCAGCGCCATGCCCACCCAGATGCCGTACCAGATGCCGGCTTCACGGATGCTTACGGTGTGGGCGTTCCGGTGAAAGACCAGCAGGTCAAGGGTCAGCATGGCCAGCACAAAGATGCCAAAGCCGCCAAAGAGCAAGATCGAGTCAGTCACGCCTGTTCCTGTCTATTGGCTGGTCGCGTCGCCAGACCTGGGAGCGCTGCAAAAATGATCGGTTCGACGACAGCCCGGTAGCGGAA
>JADFRU010000376.1:0-2382 GCA_022561115.1 Chloroflexota bacterium
TTCGCCACACACGCTCCGCCACTCCTTCGCGACGCACATGCTTCGCGGCGGCGCTTCCCTTCGACACGTGCAGGAAATGCTCGGCCACGCCAGCATCGCCACCACGCAGATCTACACGCACCTGACCTCAGAACACGTCCGGGAAGAGTATGACCGGGCATTCCCCCGGGCGTAACGGCGCCGCCCGGCTGGGGTAAACTTGCACTCCTCGTACTTGGAGGCCGCGTCTGGGAAGCTGCTTCTGGGATGTAAGCGCCGGACCTGCGGCCAAATCCAGTAAACGTGCCAAATCGGGCGCTCCCACAGCCGATCCTCTCGGGAGGACCGACCACATGACCGTAATTGCGATCGAAGGCCGGGCCGGGTCCGGCGTAGTTGACGTGGGCCGAGCTGTGGCGCGCGAGATGAACCTGGACTTTGTCGACCGGTTGCTGCTGGCGGAGATCGCCAGGCGCGTCGGAGCGACGGTCGAAGCCGTTCACGATTCAACGCTGCGCACGCCGGGCCGTGGAGAACGAATCATCAGCCTCGTCCAGCGGATGCTGGAACGCTCATCAGTCACAGGGACAGGCGGTGACCCGTACTTCGGCCCCGGCGTCGATACCCTGATCGCCCGCCCGTATGCGGAGATGGCCGACCCGCCAGTCACCTCCGCACAGGAACTGGACGAGCGGCACTTCATCAGCACCACCGCCGAGGTGATCCGGGACGTCGCGGAGGCGGGCAACGCCGTCATCGTCAGCCACGGGTGCGCCGCCATCCTGCGGGACCGGGCGGACGTCCTGCGCGTTGGACTGGTAGCACGGGAACCGGACCGCGCCCGCAGGATCCTTGGCCAGCTCCAGTTCGACAATCTGGAGATCGCTGAGAAGTACGTGGCCCAGTCAGATGCGGCCCAGGCGCGCTATTTTGACCGCGCTTTCAACTCCAGTCCGCTAGACCCCTTCCTGTATCATGTGATGTGGAATCTCTCCGAGGTCAGCGACGAATGGGCGGTCGCCCGCATCATCGATGCCTCCCGTGCGCTCTCGGAGCGGACCCTGCGCTGATCATCCCACCCACCTGTATCCGGCAGAGTTAAACCGTCCATGCCACGTCATAACCGCCGCATCGCCCCGACACAGAGCCACCGGCGTGGCCGCCGTGACAGCCGCCCCAATGTCTTCATGGGCGAAGTTCCCGAGAACACGCCGTTAGATGACGAAGACGCTCTCCTGGATAATTTCGATTCTGACGACGATGAGTCCGACGCCGTGGCGACTACATCACGGTCAGCGCGCGGCTCGCGGTCAGATCGGCGTCGAGCCGCCCAAGCGCGCCGTGGAGCCGGAGCCCGCAACCGCGCCGCTGTCTTCACCCAGCACATGCCCAGTGAGCTGAAGAAACTCGGGGTACTGTTCAGCGGCACGGCCGTCATCCTCGCTGTCCTCACGGTCGTGCTTGGCTAAATCCCATTTCCCCGAGGGAGATGGTGACGGCGAAGGCCGGGCTCAGAACCGCGCCCGGTGACAGCACTCGAATAGTCGCCCCGGGCAACGACCGCCGGATACGCCGGGCTGACGGACGTTCCCGCTGGCGAAATCGCACGGCCGGTTTGACGTGGCCCGGCGCATCAAACCGGATCATCACACCCGGGCATCCGTTCTGAATATTCGGCTACGCTAGACACGATGCCATCGACCACGGCCAGCACCACTGGCAAGCAAGCTAACCGCAAGCGCCGCTTCTCGCGTCGTCTCGCCGCCGTCCCGCTCTCGCCCGGCGTCTACTTCATGCGGGCCGAGTCCGGCGAGATCCTGTACGTAGGCAAGGCGTCCGTGCTTCGCAACAGGTTGCGCTCGTACTTCGGGTCTGAGTCCGGGCTGGACGTCAAGACGCGACGACTCGTAGCCCGCATCGAGGACTTCGAGTACATCGTCACCGAGTCTGAACAGGAAGCGCTGCTGCTGGAAAACAGCATGATCAAGCAGCACAAGCCCCGCTACAACATCAGGCTCAAAGACGACAAGACCTACCCCTACATCAAGATAGACGTCAACGAGCCGTTCCCGCAGGTCTACGTGACCCGGCGGACCGCAAACGATGGCGCTCGCTATTTCGGCCCCTTCGCCAGCGCCGGCAGCGTCCGCAAAACACTGTCACTGCTGAAGCGCCTGTTCCCCTACCGCTCCTGCAACATGACGATAACCGGCACGGACGCCCGGCCCTGCCTGGACTTTCACATCAAACGCTGCGTCGGGCCGTGCATCGGGGCCGTTGATCGTGACGAGTACATGCACGTCATCAACCAGGTAGTCATGTTCCTGGAGGGTGATACCAGGGGCGTGGTCGAGGGCCTGGACAGTGAAATGCTTGCCGCATCCGAAGCGCTGGAGTTTGAGC
>JADFRU010000039.1:0-9290 GCA_022561115.1 Chloroflexota bacterium
GAACCGCCACGCCTCGATCGTCTCGTGCGCGTCAGCCGGGCGGATCACCGTCAGGCCCGGGATGGCGCGCAGGCTCAACAACTGGGAAATCGGCTGGTGCGTCGGTCCATCCTCGCCCATGCCGATCGAGTCATGGGTGAACACAAAAACAGAATGTAGCTCGCTCATCGCCGCCAGCCGCAGCGCCGGTCGCATGTAGTCGGAGAAAATGAGGAACGTGGCGGTGTAGGGGATCAGCCCGCCGTGCGCGGCCATCCCGTTGGCGATGCTTCCCATCGCGTGCTCGCGGATGCCGAAATGCATGTTTCGCCCGGCGTAACTCTCTGCCTGGAACGAGCCCCGGCCCTGCACACGCGTGTTGGTGGACGGAGCGAGATCGGCCGATCCACCGACAAGGTTGTCGACGCGCCCGGTGATCGCCGCCAGCGCCTGTCCAGACGCCGCACGTGAAGCGATGGGTCCGTCCAGCGTGTCGTACAGGGCGTCCAGCCCGGCGTCCCAGTCATCCGGCAGTTCGCCTGCCAGGTCCCGTTTGAGCGCCGCCGCGTCCTCCGGGTAGGCCGCCTCGTAGGCAGCGAACCTGCTGTTCCACTCCGCTTCGGCGTCAGCGCCTCTATCGAGCGCCCGCCTCATGTGGTCCGTTACCTCGGCCGGGATTTCGAAAGCGCCGTGGCTCCAGCCGAGCGCCTCGCGCGTTGCCGCCAGCTCCTCTTCGCCGAGCGGCTCGCCGTGAGCGCTGGCGGTGCCGGCTTTGTTTGGGGCGCCGAAGCCGATTGTTGTTTGCACTACGATAAGCGAGGGTTTGCGGTACACCGCCTGGGCCTGCCTGATGGCGGCGTCCAAAGCATCCAGGTCGTTCCCATCCACCGGGCCGATAACCTCCCAGCCGTAGGCGCGGAAGCGCGCCGGGACGTCCTCCCGGAACGACAGGTTGGTGTCGCCTTCTATCGATATCTCGTTGTCGTCGTAAAGGTAGATGAGCTTGTCCAGGCCGAGCGTCCCGGCCAGCGACGCCGCCTCGGACGCGACGCCTTCCTGGAGATCGCCGTCTGATACCAGCGCATAGGTCCGGTGGTTGATGATCTCGTGCCCCGGATGGTTGTAACGCGTTGCAACCATCTTCTCGGCGATCGCCATCCCGACGCCGTTGGCGAAGCCCTGTCCGAGGGGGCCGGTCGTAACCTCGATGCCGGGTGTCACGCCGCGTTCCGGGTGGCCCGGGGTGATGCTGCCCCACTGCCGGAACTGCTTGATCTGCTCCATCGGCAGGTCGTAGCCGGTCAGGTGCAGCACGCTGTAGAGCAGCATCGAGGCGTGGCCGTTTGACAGGACGAAACGATCGCGGTCCGCCCACCCCGGGTTGCCCGGGTTGTGCTTGAGGAACCGGTCCCAGAGCGTGTACACGGCCGGCGCATCACCCATCGGCGCGCCGGGGTGGCCCGAGTTGGCCTTCTGAACAGCGTCGGCGGACAGGAACCGGATGGCGTTTATGCAGAGCTGGTCCAGCGCTGCAACCTTCACATCTGGCACGTCTGGCACGTCCGGAGCCATTCAAACCTCACAGCGGATCGTGGGAACATTCACCGTTGTACGAACCGTCAGCGCTCGGCGGATCAAGTAGCGAGTGGTAGAGCGTGTGATGACGCTCAAGGCCAATTCGATAAGCGTCCCGTGCGGCGGGCCTCGGATTGTATCGCCTGCCGCGTCGCGTAGGTAGCTCGTCGATCGAGCCGATCACCCCCACGCTCTCCAGTGCCAGTATGGCCCCGCCACGGCTGGACGCTTCCGGGTCCGCCGACTCAACGACCGTCCGATCCAACACGTCCGCAAATATCTGGAGCCATACCGGCGAGCTAAGAGCCGCTCCGCCGCCGACTACTATCTCCGGCCCGGGGCTGACCACGCGGGACAGCCGGTCTGCGATCAGGGCGAACCTGTACGCCACAGCCTCAAGCCCGGCGCGAACGATCTCGACCGGAGTGGTACTGGCCCTGAGGCCGACCACCGCCCCGGTGGCGTCGTCCAGCCATCCCGGGCTGCGCTCACCGCGCAGGAAGGGAAGCACGGTCAGGCCGTGTCCGTCGGGCGGCAGCGACGATAACTCGGACTCCAGCGCCGCCGGGTCCGGTACGTTGAACGTGTCCCGCATCCACGCGAACATCCCGCCGGCATCGGTCACCGCCCCGCCGAGCAGGATCCGGTCCCGGGACACGTTGTAGACGCTTAGCCCGCGCGGAATTTCGGGCAGCGGGAACACGACGCCGGCACGTACCGCGCCCGTCGTGCCGACGGTCAACGCGGTTGAGCCCGGCATGGCGCAACCCTCGCCAACGTTCGCAGCGGCCCCGTCGCCGACGGCCAGGCAGAAAGGAACGTCCCTCAGAGCCGGCCATCGCCCGGCATGAGCGGGTGCGAGGCCGCGCATGACGTCTCCGTAGTCGGCCAGTTCCGGCAACTGCTCTTCCGATATGCCCGTGTATTCCAGTAGCTCCCTGTCCCAGCTCCCGGTTTGACGGTTCAGCAACCCGCCCCACGACGCAACGGAGCTGCTGCAGGCTGACCTCCGGCCGAACCAGCGCCCGTAGAGATAGGTTGAAAAGTCCACCCAGCGATCTGTCGCGTCCCACGCCTCGGGGTCGGTACGGCGAATCCAGAGCAGCCGGGCGGGCGCGTACGCGGTGTGCAGCGTGACCCCGGTGCGCTGGTGGATATCGACAGCGTTCAACTCCCGGCGCATCCGTGCGACCTCGTTTAGCGAACGCGTGTCCGCGTACGTGTAGACGGGCGTCGTTGGCTGTCCGCTGCGGTCAAGCCCGAGCAGGTTGCCGACGAAGGTGTCCAACCCGACGGCGACTATCCGGGTCGCGGCGTCCCCCGCCAGCTCAAGCGCGGCGTCGACCGTCCGCTCAACCACATCAGCCAGGACGAGGGCGTCGTCAGCCGATCCTCCGTCCGGTGTCGTCGGGGTGAAGTGGGGAGTCGCAACGCTCAGCCCCGGCGCCGGGTGCGCGCGTTCGTCGTAAACCGTCACCCGAACGGACGAACTGCCGACATCGATCGACAGAACGAGAGGCGCGGATGGAACGCCGTTAGTAGTTACGGCAGCCACGGGCCATTAGCGTGGGCAAGGCCCTCTCCCGGCGGGAGAGGGGTGGGGGCCTGCCCTTCCGGGGAAGGGTGAGGGAGAACGTCATGATCGCAACAAGCTACATGACATAAGGCCTCACGGCGGGATCGTCGCCCATCACGCCTGCGCAACCTCACGGCCTCGCTGCGCGCCGGGCGTTGACCTCTATCGAGTACGCCTCGGTGTTAACCCCGATGAACAGCGTCGTGCCGTTCGGTCCGCCGAAGTCCAGGTTGGCGTTCCGGTCTGGCGTCAGGATCTTTCCCAGCAGCTCCCCGGCGGGATTGAAGACATGAACGCCGTCTCCCGCTGAAGTCCAGACGTTGCCGTCTGTATCCACGCGGAAACCGTCCGACTTTCCGGGGGCAGGCTTGGCGTAGATCCGGTGATTGGACAGAGCGCCGTCCGGGGCCGCGTCAAAGGCGTGGATCGACGCCTCGGGAGAGTCCGGTTCATACCCGGTGTCCGCCACGTAGAGGATCGACTCGTCGGGCGAGAAGGCGATGCCGTTTGGCATGTCAAAGTCGTCGATAACGATTTCAATCTTCCCGGTGTCCGGCCAGAGCCGGAACACGTAGTTAGCGCCCAGCTCTGAGTCCGCCTTGTGGCCCTGCCGGTCGCTTGTAATCCCGTACGGCGGGTCGGTGAACCAGATCGTCCCGTCTGACTTTACGACCAGGTCGTTCGGGGAGTTGAGCTTCTTGCCCTCGTAATTGTCCACGAGGGTCACAACGCTCCCGTCAGGCTCTGTACGGCTGACTCGCCGTCCGCCATGTTCGCAGGACACCAGCCGTCCCTCTCGGTCCAGCGTGTGTCCGTTGGCGTATCCGCAGGGCTGGCGGAAGGTGGTCGTCCCGTCCGCCTCGGACCAGCGCAGCATCCGGTCGTTAGGGATGTCGCTCCACAGGAGATATCCGCCGCCGGACTCCGATTCATCCGGCACCCAGGTCGTGCCCTCGGCCCACTGGTACCCGTCGCCCAGCTTGCGAAGGCGTTCGTCCGGGAGTATCAACTGCTCGAAGGCGCTCGATAGGATCTCGTACTGCGGTTCCAAATGCCTGTCTCCTGGATTAGGCCGCTCGGGCCGCTCGGTGTTGTTGGGATTGCCTGGTAAACGTGCCCTTTAACGGGGGGCGCTGTGAGAGAAAAGTCGCGTCGTAGAAACGCGTCTCCGGCGGTTATCAGGGCGGGCTAGAACGGGTACGCGCCCGTGGACTTTACCCGCACCATCCAGACTGAGCTGGTGGCGCAGATGAACAGTGTCCGCCGGTCCGCCATGCCGAAACAACAGTTGGCCGCGACCTCCGGTGTAAGGAACTTGCCGAGCATCTCACCTTCCGGCGTGAACACCTGCACCCCGTCGCCCGCGGCGACGTACAGGTTGCCGTCCGAGTCGACGCGGAGCCCGTCCGGCACGTGGGGGGAGATTTCACAGATGACCCGGCCGTTCTCCAGCCGAACGCCATCCACGACATCGAACGCCCTTACGTGGTGCGGCCGGTCATCGCCGTGTGTGGCCCCGGAGTCTGAGACGTAGAGCACCGACTCGTCCGGCGAGAAAGCCAGCCCGTTTGGCTTGTCGAAATCCTCTGCGACCGCCGTGAGTTGGCCCGTGGAACGGTCCAGGCGATAGACGCGGTTACGCTCCTGCTGTGAAGGCTCCCCGTGACCCTGGTCTGACATGAGGGACCCGTAGTCCGGGTCGGAGAACCAGACGCTGCCGTCTGATTTGACGATGATGTCGTTGGGTGAGGTGAGCGGCTTGCCGCCGTAACTGTCCACCAGCATCGTTTCCGGCTCGCCGGGCCGGGCGATAGAGACGCGCCGGCCGCTGGTTTCGCAGGTCAACAGGTAGCCGTCGGCGTCCACCGTATTGCCGTTGGCGTTCCGGCTCGGTTCCCGCAATACGCTCACGCCGCCCGATTCCGACCAGCGCATGATGCGGTCGTTCGGGATGTCGCTCCAGACCAGGTAGCCGCCGTCATGAATCCAGGCGCAGCCCTCGGTGAACCCCATGCCGTCTGCGACGAGTTCGATCTGGGCGTCGGCGTCAACGATTTCCCTGAACCGTTCATCGAGCACATGGATTTCGGGGGGCATCTGGTTAGCCTTTGACACACGTAGACCGGGTTGAACATGCTGATAGCCGATGAAGACGAAGGCCTGACCGGAAGACTATCATCGCGAGCAATCGAGCGGCCAGCGGCAGGCGGGAGCGTACGTGATGATGGGGACGAAGACGATTGAGTTGCCCTTGATGCCGCGGCGAGTTCTCTCGGCCCTCACGTTACTGGGGCTGTTCCTGGTAGCTACCGCCTGCGGGTTGGAACCCGCCCCTTCGGACTCTGGCGGCGCGCCTACTCCGATCCCCTCAACCGCCACGCCCGAACCTACGCCTGAAATCCCGGACGGCTGGAACAGGACCCAGGTCCGCGCCGGATTTCTCGGCCGGTATACGAACACCCCACTCATCGGCTTCACAATCGACCTCCCGCCCGGCTGGATAGTCGGCGAATCCTGGCCATGGCACGGTGAGGACGTGATCAACGGTTGGATCGCGGCGCCTCCGACAACCTCACAACGTAGCTGGTCCACGCTCACATACCACATCGGATTCAAGCCCGAGTCGGCGGCCCAGGCCCTGACGGAAGACCCTCGCTACGTGATAACACAGACGGAGGTCCTTGGCGTGAAAATGGCCGTTCGCGTTGCAGCGCCAGACGCCGAGAAGGGGAACAATTTTGCCGCGTATTACGAGCGAATCCCCGGCGCGCCGGACGGTGTTATTGCTCCGCGGCTTGATATGCAGTGGTCGTCGTCGGATTTCGGATTCGACCATCCGGAACTCCTGACGCGGGTCTTGAGGTCCGTACGCTATGCGGAGTTGCCCTCACTACCGGACATCCCTGTCCCCGTAGTGGTCGCTTCCGGCGACTGGGTTAGAAAGATCGCCGGGTCAGATGGCGGGGAAGCCGACGTGTATCTCGGCGGAAGTTTCAGCCTGCTGCTCCCACCGGGCTGGACGACCACCGAGAGGCAGGGCGTTGATGGGGTGATCGGAGCGATTTCCGGGGACGGCATAGAACTTTTTTACTACAACCCGATGGGATTATCCGCCGGCGGGCCGTCCTCAGGCGGCCCCGATCAACCACCACAGCACGTCGCATGGGAGGAACAGGTCGACGGTCTCGTGATATCACTGGTTCGTCCCGCATCACCGATTCCTGATCAATTAGCGAAAACCGGCGTAACGATCTGGCCGTTTATCGATGGCGGCGGATCCCACCCGTACGGCGAATCGTTTCAAATGTCAGTCTCTGTCAGGGGCCTTGATGGAGACCAACAGGAAACATTGCTGGCAATCCTTCGCACTATAAACGCACGGCCTGAAGTGGCAAAACCGGCCTATCGCCCCGTGCCGAATTGATACCGGTGGTTCAGAGTCGTGCTGCTCAGGTTCAAGAACCGCTTACGATCCATGATCGGAAGACCTTCCTACGTACAGATCGCTTCCGAGAGGCCGACACATGTCAGAGCACAGGGCTTCACCGAGCGACCGGATATTCAGTCGAAAACCGTATGGCGCGATCTTCCTGTCGGGCCTGATCCTGGCCGCGATCGCCTGCGGCTCTGACGTGGGTCCGACGAGTTCCGGCGAGCCTCGTACCGGGATCCTCGCGACCACAATAGTCGAACCCTCGCTCACGATACCGGACGGCTGGTCAAGGACTCAGGTTCGCGACGGACTCCTTGGTCGGCATACGGCGACCCCGCTTGTCGGCTTCACGATCGACCTTCCGCCAGATTGGAAGGCCGGGGAATCGTGGGCCCGGGGCGACATTCTTGAGGGCTGGATAGCGGCGCCGCCCAATGCTCTGGTGGACTGGTGGCCCACGTTCTGGTATCGCATCGGCGCTGACCCGCAAGACGAGGTGCAGGCCCTCAAAGAGGATCCCCGATATGAGATCACCGAGTTGGAGTTGAACGGTGTGAAAGTGGCCGTGCGTGTCGCCGCGCCGGAAGCCACCAGGGGAACGCAGTTCGGGGCGTACTACGAGCAGATACCCGGAGCGCCGGACGGAATGATCGCTCCATCGCTCGATATCGATGGCGATAGCCGGGGATTTGATGACCAGAAACTCCTGGGCCAGATCTTGAAGTCCGTCAGATATTCCGAGCTGTCTTCGTTGCCAGAACGACCCGTGGCCGAGGCGATCGATACATCGGACTGGGTTTACTCACTCGCACGTACCGATTTGCAGAATTCGCAATGGGGCGCTGCCAATTTCAGTCTGCTGCTGCCTCCCGGTTGGACGACCACCGAGGCCTGGAGCATCGATTCAGCGATTGGAACCATTTCGGGGGACGGCATAGAACTCTCGTACGACTACCTGGGCGGTGTGATCGACCCGCATGATCCCAGGGCGATTGCTGATGGACTGCCCGGACACAACGTCTGGGATGAGGAGGTCGACGGCGTGCTGTTTTCGTTTATCCGGCCGGATTCTCAGGAACCCGATCCCCGGGGGACGACGGGCGCATCTATTACCATTCCGGCCTTCAGGGACGATGGATCTTCGGGCGCTGTCCGGTTGCCGATTTCGGGCGCTGGCCTCGATGCTGATCAACAGGAACTCGCTCTGGCGGTCCTTCGCACCATACGCGGCGTGCCGTACGAGTCGGCCGAATAGCCGTAAAGCTGAGGCCTGCTCCAGGGGGCGAACGACTCACGATCTATGGTCGCGAGACATTTCGGAGCACACAGGCCCCGCAAGAGAGTGATTTATGTCCGAGCACAGAGCGTCGCTGTCCTGGAACCGGGACCGCGACGACTTCAAGTACAGGACCTACACCCGGGACCACGCGTGGTCCTTTCCCGGCGGCGAGAGTGTGCCCGCGTCTGCGGCCCCCGAGTTCCTTGGCAACGCCGGCCGCGTGGACCCGGAGGAGGCGTTTGTCGCGGCGATCGCTGCGTGCCACATGCTGACCTTCCTGGCGGTGGCGGCGAAGCGCCGATTCGTGGTGGACGCGTATTCAGATGGCGCCGTTGGCTACCTTGAGAAGAATGAAGATGGCCGGTTGGCGATCACCCGGGTGGAGCTTCACCCGGACATCGTTTTCTCCGGTGAGAAAAGGCCGACACCGGAGCAGATCGAGTCGATGCACCATCAATCGCACCGGGCGTGTTTCATCGCCAACTCGGTGAAGACCGCGATAGTGGTGCTGCCGCCTGCAACACCGTAGAAGCGTGGCTTGCTCCGTCTCCGGGAGTCTGGGGAGTCCTGGGCCGGACGCGATACGGGACGGGAACCCGGGGACAGGGTGTGGCTAAATGCTTGCCGGGAGATTCTTCGCGCGCGGGCACTGCATCGATGTGTAGACCGCTGCGGCCTCGGTGCGGGTACCGCCCTAATACAATCTTGCTGCTGCATCTCCAGAACCTGATCCCCTCGCGACGACCGGGGTCATGATTCGGCCGTACATCGATAGTGACGACGCGTCCCTTGCCTCGATACGACTGTCGGTAGCAGCTACTGGGCTAAACGGGGACGAGCAGGAAACAGCGCTGGCAATCCTTCGCACCATCCAGGTAGTGCGGAACGATTGAACGGGGGAGTGCGTTATCCAGAATATGCAGGTAGTTGAACCGGGGGCCATGCCCGCGCATTGGACGTTCTGGCGGCGGGCCCTTCCGGTTCTCGGGTTGTTCGGCGCATTTGTCATCGCAACCGGCTGTGGTTCGGGCGAACCAGACTCGGACGGCGAACCGATTGTGCGATCCGAACCCGGGGCGCCGACCGCGACTGACGGGCCACCGGACAGCGCACAACTGGATCCGGTGACCGGGCTACCCGATGGTTGGTCCAGAGTTCAAGTCCGGGAGGGGAATCTCGGCCGCTACACGGCCAACCCTCTGATTGGATTCACGATCGACCTGCCACCCGGTTGGAGCGCGACCGAAGCTCGTCCTTCAGGCGACGTTCTGAACGGATGGATCGGTGCGCCTCTGAATCCCGAGACGGGTAAAGTGCCGTTTCTCCGTTATCTGATTGGCGGCGGTTCCAGGCGTTCTTACGACGCCATCACGCAAGATCCCCGTTACGAGATCACGGAATTGGAGATACAGGGGGTAAGTGTTGTCCTGCGCCTGGCCGTGCCGGAC
>JADFRU010000040.1:0-9262 GCA_022561115.1 Chloroflexota bacterium
CGCACAATGGGACTGCTGGCCGGCCTGGGCGTGCAAGGGGGCTCGAAAGTGAATCTGTTAGAGGTCATGGGCTCTCAATTGCCCTCGTCTACGCCGGCTTCCGCCTAGGCAAGGCCTTAGATTCAAATCGTTGCAGGCACCTCCCCTTACTCGTTACACTTGTGCACCAGAACGGGCGAGTGTGCGCCCGAATCGAAAGTGACTGCCATGTCGAACGACACGCACGAACGACTTAAGATCAAAAGCCAGCCGGTCGCGAAGCAGGACCCTCGGGTTCGTATCAGCAACTGGCAGGAGACCTTCCTCGGTTTCAGTCCCGAGAACGCGAAACTGGAAGCGATGCGGTGCATCCAATGCCCGGACGCGCCCTGCCAGGCAGCACGGGCCGCAGCTACAAGCGCAAGGCTGCCCGTAAATCGGTATATGCTGGAGTTACCTGCGCTCTTATTCAGGTGGCTGACGGCAACAGCGGCCACCTTGTATCTGGCGGCCAAATTGGCCAGGGGAGCCAAAAGGCTGCGAATATCAGCATTCTTGTAGGAATCAGTTTTGCCCAGATATGCCGTTATCGGGTCCACAACCAGCAGTTTGACGTTGCCTGTCCGCTTTATTGCCTCTTCAAGTGTTGGCAGATCCCGATCCAGCGAAAACATCTCTTCATGTATGCTATCTGTATGTGGATCAACTTTCCTGACAGCCTGTAAGACAACTATATTGGAGACATCAGCCTCCGCAGCGTCCAGCCGGTAAGGCGCGGACGCAACAGCATCCTGATGAGCAGGCTTTTCGGGAAGGGGAGCGCCCGGGCGAGAGCCGAGAGAGACTCCCTTGCAGCGGGAGTGATGTGGACGGGCAATCGCGTCGCCTCGATCCGCCGGACCGCCTCCGCCATGTGCGCCATTGCCCCACCACGCCGCGCCAGCGAGCCGTGCCCGGACGGTCCGCGAAACGTGAGGACGAGGAGGCAAGACTGTTTTTCGGCGACCATCAACGGGTAGACGCGTAGCCCGGAAATATCGGTGGCGAATCCGCCGACTTCGCCGATCGCGTAGCGGACTCCCTCAAACTCCTCGGGGTGCTGCTCGACAAGGAACCGGGACCCGGCGTCGCCCCCGGCCTCTTCGTCCGATACCGCTACGAAGATCACGTCTCCGGGCGGGGTCACACCTGCCGCCTCCATGCGCAACAGCGCAGAGGCCATCATGGCCAGTCCGCCCTTCATGTCGACGGCGCCGCGGCCCCACAGGAAACCGTCAGCGATTTCGCCGGAGAATGGCGGTCGATCCCAATCCTGGCCATCGACAGGAACGACATCGACATGGCCGTACAGCAGAAGTGGAGCGCTATCGCCACCGGGCAAACGCACCAGCAGGTTCGGGCGTTCCGGGTCGCGTGCCAGGACCTTCGTCTGGAATCCCGGCCCGTGAAACAAACCTTCAAGATACGCGATGCAGGCGCGCTCGTTGCCCGGCGGGTTCGTGGTGTCGAACCTGATCAAGCGCTGTGCGATTTCCAGGGGTGCGGGCGGCGTGTCAGACATAGGAGCCAGCCCACCATAGCCGATGCCTGAATTCCAATGCCGAAGTTACGAGGCGGGAAGCCGGGCAAGTCTGTTAGAACCTTCCGGCGCCGCAATAGGAGTATCGCCACAACAAACGCGCCGATTCCGGCGCCACTCTGCTGCCGCTCGCCCGCGTTTTCACCGATACTCGGCAAATCCCGGTAATCGAAAGGCAGCGCCATGATCGTCGTTCTGACGATCATGCCCCACGCGACGCTTACCCCGGCGAAATTCGCCCACCAACTCAGGAGCACACGTGCCCAGGTTTTTCGGCCGTAACCGGATGATCAGCATCGC
Organism: Chloroflexota bacterium; assembly: GCA_022561115.1. Lineage (GTDB taxonomy): Bacteria > Chloroflexota > Dehalococcoidia > Lucifugimonadales > Lucifugimonadaceae. The sequence continues at coordinate 1,859 of JADFRU010000040.1, forward strand.
CGCCGGCCTGATGCTTTTCGCAATCGCATGCAGCGGCGGCGGCAGCGAAGTGCCGCCCACGCGTGATCCGTCGCTTCCACCTCACGTCGCCGATGCGGTCAACGGGGAGCGGCTGTTCAATAGCGAAAGTTGCTCGGCCTGCCACTCGACAGGGGACCGGCGCGTCATGGGCCCCGGTCTTGCGGGCATCAACGTCACGGCGGCCACTCGCGACCCTGCGCTGACCGTCGATCAGTACATCGAGCAGGCGATCAGGAGTCCCGGCGCGTTTGTTGTGCCCGGTTACAACAACGTGATGCCAAACGCATACGGCCGCCTCCCACAGGATGATGTGGACGACCTGATCGCCTACCTGAAGACGCTGTAGTAAGTCCTGAGTCAATCGAACCGGCGTCTCAGGCCAGAGCGCGTAGCGCCACGCCTACACCGGCGGGTGAAGGTTGTGGAAGTCCGTGGCGCCCTCGAACGCGTGCCCGGCCTGGACCAGCAACTGCTCCGACAGGTGGTGGCCGACGAACTGGAGGCTGAGCGGCAACCCGTTCCCGTTCAGGCCACAGGGGAGAGAGATCGTGGGAAGTCCGGCGTAGTCCGCCGGTACGGTGAACCGGGACTGCCAGGGGTCGCGACCCGCAGGGATCGGTCCGTACAACTCGTCCGGTGTGACCGGGTAGGCGGCGAGCGCCGTGGACGGACAGGCCAGGAGGTCGATCCCGCGCATCGTCAGACGAAGATCGCCGACACACGCGGCCCTGAGCAGATCGGCTCGAGCGTAATCAACGGCGCTATGTGACGCGCCGTTCGTAAGCCACTGGCGGAACCAGGGGCCGTACTCGTCCGAGCGTGAGGGGAACGTGTCCTTGTGGGCCGCGGCGGCCTCGGCCGAGCAGAGCACGGGCCAGGCCGCCAGGTACTCACGCAGGCGGGACGGCATCTTCACCGGGACGATCTCCGCGCCAAGACGCTCCATGACGCGCACGCCCTCTAAAACAGCACCGGCGAAATCCGGTTCCATGTCCTCAGCGGCGTACGTCTCGTCGAACCCGATCTTCAATCCTCCGACCCCTGCATCGAGAGTCGCGGTCATGTCCGGGACCGGGTCCGGGAGCGTTGTCGGATCTCTGGGGTCGAGACCGGCAATCGCCTGCAACACCAGCCCGGCATCAGCCGACGAGCGCGTTAGCGGGCCCACGTGGTCAAGCGATTCAGCCAGCGCCATCACGCCGTACCGGCTCACGCGGCCCCACGTCGGCTTCAGGCCGACGGTCCCGCACACGGCGGCTGGATGGCGGATAGACCCGCCGGTGTCGCTGCCAAGCGTGCCGAACGCCAGCCCGGCCGCGGTAGCGCACCCGGACCCGCTGGACGACGCCCCGGACCAGTGACTCTCCTTCCACGGGTTCTCGGGGATGTCCAGCTTCGGGTTGTAACCGGCCATCGCTCCCTCGGTAAGGTTGAGCTTGCCGAGGAGGACAGCCCCGGCCTCGGAAAAGCGTGCGACGACCGTTGAGTCAAACTCCGGGACGTTGTCAGCGAAAACAGCGCTTCCACCCATAGTGCGAACGCCGGCGGTGAAACACAGGTCTTTGACCGCCACGGGGATTCCGTGAAGCGGCCCGCGATAGTTGCCGGCGGCGATCTCTGCGTCAGCATCCCGCGCCTGGGCCCGGGCGCTGTCCGCCATCACCAATGCGTACGCCTTCAACCGGCCATCCAGCCGGTCGATCCGGTCCAGTTGCGATTCCGTCAGATCGACCGATGACAGCTTGCCGTCTCGAATCAGCGGGCCCAGTTCTGCGATAGTCCTGTAGTGAAGGTCCCCGGTCATTTTGTACTCCAGCGGCGAATGTCTGGCGGCTATTCGAACCCGGCGGGTTTCTTGTCTGCCCAGGGCCGGGCGTCTTCGAACGCTTTGGACGCCGCCAGCACAGTCTCATCGTCGCCCCACCGGCCCACGATGTGCAATCCGATCGGAAGCCCGTCGCTCGAAAAGCCTGCCGGAGCGGTCGCCGCCGGGTTCCCGCACATGTTGAACGGGTAGGTGAAGGGCGTGAAACCCCAGAGTTTGTCCGGCACTGACCGGCCGCCGATCACGTCCGGGTGCTCCCCCACTTTGAATGCGGGCGTGGCCAGTGTGGGAGTGAGCAGCAGGTCGTAGTCCTTAAAAAACTCACGCACGTAATGGCGGTAATACTCAAGCCGGGAGTATGCGTCCCATAGCTGTTCGCCGGTGATCTTCTGGCCGCCCTCCAGCCCGTCACGGAGATAGTCCGTAAGTAGCTCCCTTTGCTCCAGGAGATCGCCGTTCACCGCATAGGTACGGCAGCGCCAGATCGTCATGAGCAGGTCAAACATCGCTTCCGGTGAGTCGATCTTGAACCCCGGCTCTTCAACGGTCGCCCCCATCTCCTCGAACGCCTGCGCCGCACGGCCAGCGATCTCGCGAACCTCCGGGTCCACGGCCACCCCGCCGATGTCCGGCGACCATGCGATACGCAGTCCCTTCACGCCGCGACCAAGCGCTGCGACAAAGTCCGGCGGGTCTTCCTGGATGGTCAGATGCTCGGCGTCCGGGTGCGGCCCGGCGAGCACCTGGAGAAGGATCGCAGCGTCGGTAACATCTCGTGCCAGCGGTCCGACGTTGGAGTAGTTGAACCAGTGCCAGCTATCGATGCCGGTGGAGTACCGTGGCACCCGGCCCTGCGTTCCCTTGATGCCATAGATACCGCACAGCCCTGCCGGGATGCGGATCGAGCCGGCGCCGTCACTGCCCTGTGCGAGCGGGGTGATCCCGGCTGCGACCGACGAGCCCGCGCCGCCACTGGACGCGCCGCTTGTACGTTCCGTGTCCCACGGGTTCCTGCAGTCATCTCCAAGGCGATTTTCGTTGGTGCCGATGTGCCCGTACTCGGATGTGTTCGTCTTGCCCAGTATCACTGCGCCAGACTTTCTGATGCGGGTGACCGCGAGCGAGTCGCCGTCGGCCACCCGGTCTTTGTAGATCAGGGATCCCGAGGTAAACCGGACGCCCTTCATGGGCTCCAGGTCCTTGATGGAGGTCGGGACCCCGTGGAGCGGGCCGAGATCATCGCCGCGCATGACAGCCTGTTCGGCAGCCCTGGCGGTCTCAAGCGCCTGTTCCGGGATGACAGCGAGGAATGCGTTGAGTTTGTCGTTGAACCGGTCGATCCGGTCCAGCGCCGCCTCTGTGACCTCGACCGGCGACACCTCACGCGTCGCGATCATCTCCCGTAAACGGTGTGCGGGTGTCCAGGCGAGTTCGGTATTGGCGTCAGGCAAGAGTCTCTTCTCCGCTGGCTGGCGTTGAATGGCCCCGCCATTATGGCGCGCTCAGCGCTGGCGAACAGCTAACCCCGGCCCTGACGCACCGGATGCCGCATCGGGCCTGCCCGGTTGCTATCGCTTGCACATCACGGGAAGGGCGGGTCCTGCGACCCCCTGCAAGCGCGGCGGCCTGGCGCCACTGCCGCACCGGCAACCGGGTCCGGCAGTCAGCGAACCTCACCATGCCATGACGGCCGGAGGTCGTTAAGACATTCCGGCGGCAATGCTCCCGAGATAGTTACTACGCCGCGGCGGCGGCGGGACGCGGTGAGTACGCCATTCGGAGATCGGCTTCCTGGAACTCCAGCGGCTTCTCACCACGGGCGTAGTCATACAGGGCAGCCTTGAAGATGCCTTCCATCGCCATGACCCCGCCGATACCGACGGCGAACACGACTACTCCGACCGGAATCCCGATTATCGGTGAGATGGCGCTGAATATCGCTGTGATGAGACCGGCCACGAGCACGACGCCCATCTGGATGATCCCAAAGCCAAAGTTCGCCGTCAGTTGCCTGCCCCACGTGGCGGTAAACAGGCCGGTCGACCGCTTCATAGCTTCGATCGGGCCGACGCCCTCTGTGACGAGAATCGGAATGACGAAGAACGTGATCATCGCCCATCCGGTGGAGAGCAGCCCGGTCCCGATCTGCCCCATCATGTTGCCGCGCGACCGGCTCTTCAGGTACAACAGGATCAACCCGACTACGGCGGCGATGATGGCCCAGCCCAGGATGGTGTGAACGTGCTTCGCCGCATGCGACAGGCCGGAACCGACGTTGGGATCGCCCCCGCGCAATCGTTCCTGCGCTGCCGATATGAGTGCAGCGTTGAAGAAGATGACGATGAAATAGGCGCTGAAGAACACCGCCAGGGCGAGGATTATGTCCACCGGCACGATCGTGCTTTCTTCAAGCCCGGTTGCCGTATTGATCTGCGTCGGTTGGTCCAGGTGATCCAGCGTGCCCGTGGCGCTGCCGACCACGAAGAACACGCCGATGAGGATCAGAACCCCGACCCCGGCCATAATCGGGAACAAGATCAGCTCTTTGTCCTTCATGAGGACGTGCCAGCTGGTCTTAATCAACTCAAACGTATGGCCAAGTGTGCGGAACATGGGAGCAGTATACCGATCGATGATGAGGATTCGGTGGCGCACCGCCGTACGTTGCAAACGTTCGTGATAGGCGGCGTGGCGTAGACGCCGGATTTGACGCATCGCGACCCTTTGATTAACCCGTTGACGTATTTCGTAGCGCATACCGCCGGGGGGCAGTGTGCGCCCGGGCCGGACCGCCCTTCCTCAAGGATGGATGGGCAGAGGCAGACTCCTGTTTCGGCCTGCAGATGCGGCATACGCGGCAACGGGATTTCCGCGGCTCTTACGTAGTCGCGGCCAAAAGCCGGCCAGCCCGATCGGTGAATCGGTTGAAACCGAACGCCACGTTAACAACGCAACGACGCGCGTCCCTGTAATACGCGCTGACCGCGTTTATCTGGAGGAAGCGTATGACACAGGTCTTTACACAGAATCGGACACAGACAAAAGATCACTTCGCGGGGGTCGCTGCGGCGTACCGCGAGGCGCGCACAACGGACCGGGAGCCCATCGAGTACATCCGTAAGCACGTCCGGCCGATGGACAGCATCATCGCAGCGGACATAGGCGCGGGGGCCGGTCGTTACGACCTGCTGCTGTTCCGGGAGCTTGGTAGCCGCCTCCGGTTGCAGTGCGTGGACATTACGACCGAAATGCTCGCCGAACTGGACGGCTATCTGAACTCTGAAGGTATCACCGGGCACTCCACGCACGTGGCGTCAGCCGATAGCCTGCCATTTTCTGACCACGCGCTGGACTACATCTTCACGTTCAACGCATGCCATCACTTTGACCTCCCGGCCTTCCTGGCCGATGCGAGGCGCACGCTGCGCGTCGGCGGTCGGATGTTTATCTATACCCGAACCCGGGCACAGAACGAGCGCGGCAGTTGGGGGCAATTCTTCCCTGAGTTTGCGGATCGCGAAACCCGCCTGTACACCCTCGGGGAGATGGCTTCAGCGGTGGCCGGCACCCCCGGGTTGGAGCTGTCCGGTATCGAGGAGTTCCAGTACGACCGCGTGGTGGACATGGACCGGCTGCTGTTCCAGGCCGAGAATCACCATTACTCAACGTTCAAGCTGTACGATCCCGACGAGTTCGAGTCAGCGATGGGGCATTTCGTCTCCAACGTGAAGGCGTCATGCGACAGCACGGACCGCATCCCGTGGCGCGATGAGAACATCATGTATTTGATAGATCGAATCGAGTAGAACGTCGGGAGCGGCTTGCGGTCGATGGCATCGGAACGGGTGGGCGTAGGATTCATCGGCGCCGGGCAGATCGCGGAGTTGCACGCGCTCGCCTACGAGGACGACCCGAACGGTCGACTCGTGGCCGTAGCAGATATTGCGGATGGGGTGGCGAAAGGGCGGTCGGCGGAATGGGGCGCCGGCCGCTGGTACACGGATTACCGGGAGTTGCTGGCGGACCCGGACGTCAACGCCGTGGAAATAATCCTGCCCCATCACCTGCACCTGCCGGTGACGCTGGAGGCGCTTGCGGCGGGCAAGCACGTTTCGCTCCAGAAGCCGATGTGCCTCTCGATCGCCGAAGCGGACAAGATCGTTGCCGCAGCCGCAGGTTCAGACCATGTGTTCCGCGTGTTCGAGAACTTCCGGTCGTACGAGCCGTACCGGCTGGCCCGGAGGTTGATCGACCAGGGTGAGATCGGCGAGCCGCTTTCGCTGCGGATGAAGAACATCTCAGGCCGCGGCGTTGGCGGGTGGACGCACACGCCGGTCGCCCGCGCATGGCGGGAGAACGCGGCGCAGAGCGGCGGCAACCTGGCGATCCTGGACCACGGATATCACATGGCGTCGATCGCCATGTATCTGATGGGACCGGTTGAATCGGTCCACACCCTCTCGGCGCAGGATGATGAAGACCCGTTTTCGTCTGCGCCGGCCATGATCACGTTCCGGTTTTCAGGCGGCGACCGGCTGGGATCGTGGGAGATCGTGCGGGCGCCGGACCTGTTGGTACGGACCAGGCATTACGGCGGCGATGAATGGGTTGAGGTCACGGGCACCCGGGGCGTGGTGTGGGTGAACCGATGCTCAGGGGATCTACTCGGCGTTCCGCCGGTGACGCTGTACCGTGACGGTGTGACGCGGCAATTCAGTGACGTTGATGCGGACTGGGACGCCAGTTTCCGGAACGGCGGCAGGGAGTTCACACGGGCTATCCGTGACGGGACGCAACCAGAGCTAGACGCCGCCAGTGCAAGGGCGGTCCTGTCTTTCTGCCTGGCCGCGCTTGAGAGCAAGCGCACGGGCGTCACGACGACTCTGGCGTCGCTGGAGAACGGAGAAGGGGAAGCATAATGGCCGACCGGGTAAGGGTAGGGTTCATCGGCGGAGGCACGATCTCAACGCTGCACGCGCGCGGATACGTGGACAATCCAACGGGCGAGTTGTACGCCGTCGCCGACCTTGCGCCCGGTGTGGCGCGAGCGCGGGCAGACGAGTGGGGCGCGCAGAAAGCGTTCACGGACTACCGGGAGATGCTCGCCGATCCTGAGATAGACGCTGTCGAGATCCTGCTGCCGCACCACCTGCACCTTCCGGTAACGCTTGAGGCGCTTGCGGCGGGCAAGCATGTCTCGCTCCAGAAGCCGATGGCGATCACCGTTGATGAAGGCCGTCAGATCGCGGCCGCCGCAACTGATTCAGGCCGGGTTTTCCGGGTGTTTGAGAATTACCGGACTTACGAGCCTTACATGCGCGCCCGGTCGATGATCGAGGCGGGGGAGATCGGCGATCCGGTGTCGATTCGGATCAAGACGATCTTCGGGAAGGGCAACGGCGGCTGGACGATGTCCGAGGAGTCGATGGAGTGGCGGCTGGACGCGGCGCGCGGCGGACCCGCATGGATGATCCTGGATTACGGATTCCACATAACGTCTAACGTCACGTTTTTCATGGGGCCGGTTGAGACGGTGCATGCGATGGCGGACACGTCAG
>JADFRU010000377.1:0-2346 GCA_022561115.1 Chloroflexota bacterium
CAGCGCGGCTCCCGGACAGACGAAGCGATAGAGATCGCCCGCGCCATATGGGCCGGGCCCGACGCCGAGCACCACGGCAAGCGGTTCGATTTTGAAGGCTTTTCGCTGGCCCCGCCGACCGCGCGCCCCGGCGGCCCGCCGATCTGGGTCGGCGGACGCGGAGAACCCGCCATGGAGCGTGCGACGCGCGCTGGCGACGGCTGGCTTCCGTACCTGTTCACACCGTCCCAGTACGCCCGTGGCGCTGGCCAGGTGAGGGACCTGCTCGAAAAACAGGGGCGTGGCGACGATCATGATTTCGGGTTTGGCCTGCACCTGATGACAGCGCTTGGCGCAACGCATGAGGAAGCGCGATCAGCCGCGGCCAAAGGGCTTGCCGAGGCGTATCGTTACTCCGGGAGCTACGAGGACCTTGCGGACCGGTACGTGCTGCTCGGCCCGCCGGATGAGGCGGCGGAACGCATTGCTGAGTACAGGGAAGCCGGCGCCGGGCATATCCTGTTGAGCTGGGTTACTCCGTTCGATCAGATCGATGACCAGATTGCCCTCGCCGGAGAAGGGTTGTTGCCTCTACTACGGGATTGAGCCCGGGACCGATGACCGTTTCAGGCCTCGCCTCTAGCGGTCTGTGATTCTGAGAAAGTGGCCGGGCCGTGTATACGTTGTCCCGGAAGTCCACGGTGTATAAGTCGATTCCCGGCCGAGCCGCGCTCACCGTTCCCACGGCAACCCTTTTCCCTGCAATACTTCCGGGTCGCCGGGGCGATATTTAGAATGACGTTAATCTGCGGGAGCGGGAGCCTGAGCCGGTTCCCGTGATCCGGGACCTTATCTGGACGGGGAGAGCTTTGCCTGAAGATCAACACGTGGACCTTGGGCTTGTCGATTCGATCGATGTCGAGACCTTCGGCCAGCCGGGCCAGCGGACGTTCAACGTCACCGCCGTTAGCGCTCGCGGCCGGGCCGTCGTGTGGTTGGAGAAGGACCTGCTTCTTCAACTGACGCTCGCCATTCGGCAACTTCTGGAGCAACGGAAGCCGCCGAGCTCGCCCGCGGTCTACGTTCCCGAGTACGCGCATACCGGTGATCCGGTGTCTGTCGAGTTCAAGTCAAGTGACATGAGTTTGCGCTACGACGAAACGTCCGATGTCTTCACGATGGAAGCAATCGAACCGGGCGACCGGGACGATGAAGACAGCGATCAAGAGGAACAGGTAGTGGTCCAGTTCAGTTTCGGGCGTTCCGCTGCTGATCGGCTTTCCGGGGAAGGGCAGAAGATCGTCGCCTCCGGCCGCCCCTTCTGCCCGTACTGCCACGCCCCGATCAACCCGGACGGTCACATCTGCCCCAGGTCGAACGGCCATAACCGGGCGGAGAGTTCCCTGGATTGAACGGGGGGACGCGTCAATCAACGATCTCCCGGGGACGGTTCGGAATTCGATGACGCTTCAAGACGCATTCAACGCACCACGCGGACCCGGCCTGAAAGGCCGGTCTGAGGACGAAGTGCTTGAGATGCTCATGACGTCTGAGATCGCTGAGATCGGCCTTCATCCCAACGGCTCAAACTATGTGTTCATCGTTCGCCTGGAGGCGGACGTCGATGGCGATGTGCCGGTGCTGGGGGTTTACAAACCACAGTCCGGTGAACGGCCGCTCCGGGATTTCCCGCGCGGACTGCATCGTCGTGAGCGGGCTTCCTACGTCCTGAGCCGGGCGCTCGGCTGGCCCGCTATCCCGCCGACGGTGATCCGTGACGGTCCGCACGGCGAGGGCAGCGTCCAGTTGTTCATTCACGCCGACACTAACGAGACCTATTTCACGATGCGTGGCGAGCAATCCGGGCAGTTCGAGACTATCGCCGGGTTCGATATCCTCGTCAACAACGCTGACCGGAAGGGCGGAGCGTGCCTCAAGGACGCAGACGACAAGGTGTGGGCCATAGACCAGGGTCTCACGTTCAACTCAAACGCCCGGGTCCGGACGGTGATGTTTGAGTTCTGCGGCCAGCCGTTCAACCCGGACATGATCGAGGGCCTGAGGAGACTCCGACCCGAGCTGGCGGAGGGTTCCGGCCCGAGCGCGGAACTGCACGAGTTGCTCTCGACGGATGATGTGGACGGTCTGTGCGAGCGGATCGACCGGCTGTTAGAAAAGCCTGTCTTTCCCATGCTGGATGAGTATTACAACGTCCCGTGGCCGCTCATCTGAAGGCGGTCAAATATGCTGGTTTCCAGTGAAGCGGCTACGAAAAAAGCCCCGCTTACACGCTGGGGCTGGTTGCTCACGACGATTGCCCGCCGGGGAGCAAGCGCCGCCATATGTTCGGCTTCCCGTCAGCCGGTC
>JADFRU010000041.1:0-9242 GCA_022561115.1 Chloroflexota bacterium
TCACCAGCACCTGCGGCTGGGAAAAGCTGCCGTGGATGGCCTGGTTTGGGACCAGCAAACCTTGTTCCCGGCCCAGGGCAACGTTAGCCACCGCGCTCAACCCCTCTTGCAGACGCAGGTCCGCCGGTGAGCTGGGCAGGAAGTTCGCCGAGGCGCAGCGCCACTACGAGGACGTTGCGGATCGGGCCGGCATCGAGCGACCCGTCGTGGAAGCGAAGGGCGTCGTTCGCGAAGTGAGCGCAGACGCCATCGTGATCGTCCTCCCGAACGGCGCTGAAATCCGGATAACCCTTGACGCGGGCGCAGTGACGGAGAATATCGATGGCGATGTCACCGATGTGACCCGGTTTGTCGCAGGCACCGACGTCGTTGTCGAATACCGCCCAACATCGGCAGGTAGCCGCGCCGCTTCATCCGTGAAGGAGCGAAGGCCCGAGCTATCGAGGCAGGAAAAAGCGCAGATCGACTCCGAGTCGGAACGGGAGTTTGCCGGCACGATCACCTCGGTCCAACGGCCGTCTGCGGATGAGCTGACCGACGCGATCGCCATCGTGATCATCGCCAACGAGGGTGACGGTCGCAAGATCGTGGCACGTATCACGCATGGGACCGAGATCAAGGTGAACGATGAGGAGAGCGATATAGACGGGCTCCGCCCGGGGCAATACGCAAAGGTAGAACTCCTCTCCGGACTCGTGGCGTCGGAGATCAAAGCCCAGGATGTCCGCCTCGATGACGACGGCGAAGAGCGACACATACGGGGAGTGGTCCGCAAGATCGACCACTCCTCTGGCACGTTGGTGATCGTGTCGGGCGATGGCGGGTTGTTTGAGCTTCTGGTGAACGACTCTTCCGTAATTGTGAGAGACGGGCAAGACGCAGGTCTATCCAACATCGCACCGGGAGACCTGGTGCTGGATGCGAGCAGAATTCGCTCAAAGGATCACGTCGTAATTCGTCTCGTACTGCGTTCGCAGGATGACATCCGGATTTCCGGCATGATCGCAGGCGTGGATCGATCTGAGGGCGCGATAACGGTGATCACCGACAACGGTGATGCGGTCAGATTCAACGTACTCGCTGACACGCGCATCGAGGGCTTGCACGGAGAGAAATTCCTGCTGTCTGATATCACCCCCGGCTTCCGTCTCGTTGAAGGACGGATAGGGACCGTTACGTTGAACGGCGTGACCCGGCACGTGGCGACCCGTCTGATCGTCTCGGCGCCGGAACTTGTCACGGCGCGCGGCAAGGTCCTGCGAGTGGACGTGGCGGCGGGCGCCCTGGCTATTCTGACAACGGAAGGCCAGGAGTTGGTGCTTTCGCTGCCGGAGAACGGCCGTTTCACGATCGTCAAAGACGATGAAAAGCTCGACGGCCTGCACGGCATCGAGGTTGGTGACACCGTGCACTCGGTGACCTACCAGCCCGGCAACAACACCCTGGTCAAGTTGAACGTTTTGACGCCGGGCGGCACTGCGGTGCGCGGAATCGTTATAGGCGTGGACCCTGACCGGAATCGTATCGGGATCGAAACGGCGGCAGGCCAGAAACTGGAGCTGGTTGCCACCGGCGCATCCGAGCTGAGACTGGATGGCGAACGAATCAGGTCGATACGCCTCCTGCAAGAGGGCGATGTGGTCGTAAACGCCCTGTACGTAGATCGGATCACGGGCAACGTGATACTTCGGCTCGAAGCGATTTCTGGCCGGCCGGCCAGGGAAGTGCGTGATCGAAGCGGCGGCGCCGACCGTCCGAGTGTCGAGATTCGGATCAAAGGGATCATCCGGGGGATCGATGGCGACACATGGCTCGTCGCCGACACCAGGTTCATCGTGGACGCCGACACGGAGTTTGAGGGTGACACTCCGGTGAAGGGCGCCATCGCATCCGTGTTGCTGGTCCGTGGAGAAGGTGATCTTCCGTTGGCGGTTGAGATAGAGGTCGACGCGCCGGACCGTCGTGACGCCAACCGGACAGCGCCCACGGGGTCGTCAACGCCCGGGATTAGCCGTACTACCCTCAGTGGATTGATCGAGGAGATTGAGGGCGAAACATGGACCGTCGGCGGGCACGAATTCACCGTCAACCGGCAGACCGAGATCATCGGTGAGCCGGAGGTCGGCGCTCGGGCGGGCGTGGTTGTGGTCAAGATCGCCGACGGGGATCTGATCGCACTCCAGATTTCTGTAGAACGCATCACCCCGCGTTTTCCGGCCCCACGGGAGGCCAGGCCGACGCTCGATCTCGATAGCGAAGATGCCGATGATATTGATGACGACGATCAAGACGATGAGGTCGACAAACGCGACCGGCCCAGGTGAACGGCGAGTGGCGCGCCATCGACGCAACCGCATAACCATCCCGGCGGCGCGAACCCAGGTTTGAGAAGGAACGGTTTCCCCGGGTAGCAGTCGTCACCGGCCCGGCAAACAACACGATAGACACCCCGGACAAGAGTCAGGACACTTGACCTGGCCGCCGCTGGAACAACCGATTGTCCCGTATGAAACGCCGGGATGTGATCTGCGGCCCGCGCATCAAACCTGACTCAGTGTTGCTGCCTCGAACCCGGATGGGTCCGCCGTCTCGTACATTGGTACGCGACGTTGCTATATTCACTCGGTCTCAAGATCTACCGGAAGCGCTGGGCGGTTCTCGCCGTCTGGGCGGTGCTGTTAATCGCCGCCATTCCGCTGGCGACGATGGCCACGGATTCGCTGAAGCCGGGTGGTTTCTCAAACGACAGCCTGCCCGCAGCGCAGGCGCGCGCCGTTTTCCGTGACCAGCTTGACCTGACCCCGATCTCGTTTGAGTTGATCTTTCGCAGCGAGATCTACGGCGCGTACGAACCCGAGTTCACCCGGGACCTTGCGGACGCCCTCATCCTTATCGGCGCGCGCCCTGAAGTCGTCAGGATAACGACGCACCTGGACGACCCCGCCCGCGTCTCTCCCGATGGCCGGACGGTTCACGTCACCATCGGCCTCAACCTTGACCTTGAAGATGCGCGGGAGTTCCTGGACATAGCCCGTCCCCTGATTTCGTCCGGGGGCCTTGAGCTGATAATCACCGGAGGGCCGTCGTTATACGCCGACATCAGCCTCAGTAGTGAGCGAGACGTCCGCAGGGCGGAGGTCGTCGCCTTCCCGCTCTCTACCATCGCCCTTCTGCTCGTGTTCGGCACCCTTATCGCCGCCTTCCTGCCCGTTACGGTAGGCGGTGTCGGCGTCGTATTGGCCCTGGCCGCGGTGGCCCTTATTTCGCGCGGCGTGGACATGTCCGTATTCGTCCTCAACATCGTCACGTTGCTGGGAATCGGACTGGGCATCGACTACTCACTTTTCTTCACGAGCCGTTTCAGGGAACAACTCGCCGCGGGGGACACGGTTGAGCAGGCCGTCGCTAGGACGCAGGCTACCGCCGGCCAGGCGATTCTCTTCTCCGGGATGACGAGCCTTATCGGCCTCGCAAGCCTGACCGCCTTCGACTTCATGATGTTGCGTTCGATCGGCATCGGGGCGGTGATCGTGATATCCGTGGCGATCATGGCCGCGCTGACCCTGATGCCGGCGGTGCTCGGCATCCTTGGCCATCGGATCAACGCATTCCAGGTGATGCCGTCCTTCCTGAGCGGGAGAGACCGGGACCTGTGGGGCGGCCTGGCCCGGTGGGTCATGGCGCGTCCCCTGCAGGTGGCCGTGCCGACGATCTTATTTTTGCTTCTGCTTGCGGCTCCATTACGCGGCATCCGGCTGGGTACGGTGGACGCCACGATTCTTCCGGTGGAACTTGAGTCCCGACGCGGGTTCGACATCCTGCGGGACGAGTTCAACCTCCTGAACAGGACGCAGATACCGATCGCGTACACCTTCGGCGATTCCGAGGACACCGACCCCTTCTCGACGGGCAACATCAAGCGCCTGTACGACTTCGGCCGGGCGCTTGAAAGCCTGGAAGATGTGACCCGGGTGCGCAGCATAGTCAACGTCTCTCCGGAGCTTGACGCGGCCACGTACGCCACGCTTTACCGAGTGCCGGAGGCGGTGACCGATGCGGCCATGCAGACCCTGCTGCGTGACACGGTCAGGGAGGGTGCGGTCTTGTTCCTGGTGGAATCTGACGTAGAGCCCTTTGGTCCCGAGGCGTCCGGCCTCGTATCCGATATTCGAGCGTTCGACCCGGGTCCGGACCGTGCGCTGTTCGTGGACGGCGGTTCGGCGGAGATCAAGGACGTTGTGGACAGCCTTTACCGCCGGTTCCCGATAGTCGTCGCCGTAGTCATCATCGCCACGTACCTGTCGCTTCTCATCCTGTTCAGATCGGTGATCCTCCCGCTCAAGGCCATCATCCTGAACGTGATGAGCATCCTGGCCAGCTACGGTGCGCTGGTGTTCGTATTCCAGGAAGGGCACTTCAGCGGCCTGTTGAACTTTGAACCGATCGGGGTGATTGAGGCCACAACGCCGATCCTGCTCTTCAGCATCATCTTCGGGCTTTCGATGGACTACGAGATATTTCTCCTCGCGCGCATTTCTGAGGCGTACAAACGCACCGGGGACAACACCGAGGCCGTGGCCGAAGGGCTGCGAAAGAGCGGGCGCATCATCACCGGCGCGGCGGCGATCCTGATCGTGGTGTCCCTCAGCTTCCTGGTGGCAGACGTGGTGCTGGTGAAAGCGGTTGGCCTTGGACTGGCGATCGCGATATTCGTCGATGTCACGATCGTACGCGCTCTCCTGGCCCCTGCGATCATGCGAATGCTCGGGCCGCTCAACTGGTGGTTGCCACGCTGGCTTGATCGAATCCTTCCCCGCATCGACGTGGCGCCTTGAATCGGCGAGTAACGCTTTTCGCAGCGCTCGCGCTCACCCTCCTGGCGCTCGCCTGCACCGATACCGACCGTTCGCTGCCGGTGCCGGCCGCGCCGCCACCCGCGTCAACGCCGGCGCCCGTCACGATCTCGTTCCCGCTCGATGAAGGCCCGCACGAAAACCGCCTGGAGTGGTGGTACTACAGCGGCAGTCTTACGGACGAGGACGGCGCCCTGTACGGGTTCCATTTCGTCGTCTTCCAGTCTCTGGATTCGGGTGCGATTTCAGACCCGGATAACAGGTTGCCGCCGGGCTATGCCGCCCAGTTCGGCCTCACCGATGTCGGATCGAAAACCCACATCCAGGCTGCCAGGTTCGCGATCGGTGAACAGCCGCAGACCGGACCCGGCCTGACGGGCCTGCGGATCTCCGACTGGAGCCTGAGCGCTAACCCGGAGCGGCATGCGTTCGACGCCGGCACGGACGATGTCCGGCTTTCGCTAACGATGACCCCCACCAGGCCCCCGGCGTTGCACAACGAGATCGGCTGGCTCGCCGGTCCTACATCAGGGTGGACCTACTACTACTCTCGCCCTCGCATGGCGGCGGAGGGGACGCTGGTGTTGGACGGCAAGCGTCTCACCGTCACCGGGGATGTGTGGATGGATCACCAGTGGGGAGAGTTCTTCGTGCTGGGCAACCCCGCAGGCTGGCAGTGGTTCGGCCTGCAACTGGACGATGGGACCGATCTGATGATCACGGAGTCCCGGAACGTTGATGGCGATATCGACGCCCGGTACGGGTCACTCATCAACCGGGACGGCTCCCTCTTGTCACTAGGGTCAGGTGGCCCGGATACCGGGGATATTGAGCTTTTGACCACGGGATCATGGGTCAGCCCGCACACCGGCGCCAACTATCCGTCTGGATGGACCGTGCGGCTGCCGGGGCAGGGGATTGAACTGTTTCTCAGCCCGGTCATCGCCGACCAGGAGATCATCTCAACAAGGCCTGAATCCGCGATCTACTGGGAGGGCAAAGTGTCCGTCACAGGCACACGGGACGGAAACCCGATCATTGGTGACGGTTACGTTGAACTCACCGGTTACATCGTTCCGGCGCCATTGCCGTGGCGGGCCGCCGGTGACGATCGGTGATGCCCGGCGGCTCCCTGTTCTTCCCCGCGGACTGACGAGGACCGAATCCAGACCGGGCTCGATGCATCTTTACCTCCGCGCTACTACCAGCCCGGGCCTGGTAGTAACCAGCCACTGAATTGGCACGAACCCTCCACTCAGGCACACCTGCGCATCCCCCAGACTATGTCGCCTCAGCACAAGCCCGTCCTGGCCTCGCTCTTACCGATGGAGCGTCCGGACGAGGGCCCTTGCCGGAACATGGCGGACCGGTTCAGATAGGGGATAACGATGATCAAGTTCAAGGCATGCGGTCGTTGTGGCGGTGATGTTTATTTCAGCGCCGACAGGCGCGGAGTAGACGTCTACTGCCTGCAGTGCGGATCACGGCGCTTCTTCTCGAGCGAAGAGATGCTATCGCTGACCGAAGCGAAGGTGATAGCTGCCCAGGTGGCCGGCGAATCTCAGAAAGTCGCCTGAACCCGGTTCTTTGAAATCCCGCGCCGGTTTAACCCGGCGCAGTACGTCTCGACGTGTTTCGCACCCGGCGCGCGTACAGGGTGAACCCGTGTTTTCACCTTTCGCTGATACTCAAGGGATCCGCCATCGTGTGCGGGTCCCTTTTCATTTGCCGCGTTTTGATTGAGCGGGCGACGCCACTCGCAAGCGGAACCTGCCGGTCTGGTGCAAAATCTGCGATGACCGCGCTCTCGCGGAATCAGATCAGCACCGCGTGCGGTGCCCGTATGCGTTCTCGTAGGTGTTGCCAGAATGTATTGCCCGCTCGTATTGGAGGAAAGCGTCAGTTGAAGATCACTTCGGTTTCAGCGGTCTACCCGAACTATCGCAACGTGCCGGCTTCCTGGCGCACCCACTTCTGGCAGATCGTGGTCCGGGTGGAGACCGACGCCGGGGTGTCTGGCTTTGGCTACGGCGGTGGCGGGAGGGCGGCCGTGGAGGTGGTGAACCGCCACTTTGCTGAACTTGTAACGGGGCGTGAACTCGGTTCGGCTGATGACATCGCAGCAATCTGGGACGACCTGTACCTGGAGTCCCTGCCGTACGGCCGGAAGGGCATCGCTGTTATGGCGATCTCCGGGCTGGACCTGGCGCTGTGGGACGCGCTTGGCAAAGCAGAGCGCCGTCCGGTGTATGAGCTTCTGGGCGACGCGCAGCCAGAACGTACTAAAGACCGTGTCCGCTCCTACGCCACCGGCGTGGACCAGCACTGGTATGCAGAACTCGGCTTTTCAGCCACAAAGTTTCCGCACAGGTGGAACGGTGAGGCCGACTACGAAACGGCACTGGCCAGCGCCGCCCGGGCGCGCGACGCAGTGGGCGACGACGGGCTTGTGATGATTGACACCTACATGTCGTGGGATTCCCGGGTTACGACCCGCATGGCCGGGCTGCTGAAGGAGTTCAATATTTACTGGTTTGAGGACGTTTGCACGCCCGACGAACTCGACGCGCAGGCGCTGTTGCGATCCCCGGTCAAACCTGTCCTGCTGGCCGGAGGGGAGCATGAGTTCACCCATTACGGGTTTCGGGAGATCGCAAAAGCGGGCGCGCTGGACCTGTGGCAGCCTGACATCACCTGGTGCGGCGGGATCACAGCCGGGTTACGGATCCTGGACGTGGCCCGAGAGGCCGGGATACCCGTCGCCCCTCATCGCGGCGGAGAGGTGTGGGGGCTTCACCTGATCGTGGCGACCGATTGCATCGATCTCGCAGAGGTTCTTCCGGGCACGCGCGACGCTGATCGCGACGAGCTGTGGATCGGGGAGCCGGTCGCCAGAGACGGTTACATCTCCCCCACGGATGCGCCCGGCTTCGGCGTCCGCCTCAACGAAGACCTGGTCTGAAAAGGCGGGCGTGATCGGAAAAATCGCGCCCGCCCGCTTCACATCTTCAGACCTGCGCCCGTAGCTCTCCCATGATCCGCTCACAGGCCTCCATGTAGATCGTGGCGTCCACGTTGTAGGCGAGATACTGCACGCCGTTGCTGAGCAGCCACCGGCCCATGTCGATGTCCCGGGCGTAGGAGCCGACCGCTTTGCCTGCGTTCCGGGCCTTACCGCAGGCTTCGATCAACGCCTCTTCGACGATCGGATTGCGGACATCTCCCGGAATGCCGAGCGACTGCGAAATGTCGTACGGCCCCAGGAAGTAGACGTCGATACCGTCCACCTGCATGATCTCGTCGAGGTTGTCCAGACCGCGCTTGCCCTCGATATGTCCGATGACTACCGTCTCTTCGTTCTGGCGGTCCGTGTGACCGGGCGCCCCGTCTTTGAAGTAGTCACCGGCGCGCGTGAAGATCGACAACCCGCGCTCGCCTATCGGGGAGTACTTGGCGGCGTGGACGAGTTTCCGGGCATCGCCGGGATCATTTATCTGCGGAACCTGGACACCGGCGGAACCGATATCGAGCGCCCGGAGGATCAGCCGTTCATCGTTATCGCCAACGCGGATGATCGGCGCCACACCGGCGCCATCCGCCGCGATCACAAGGTCTGCAGCCGTCTCCATGCTGATCGGCCCGTGCTCGGAATCGATGATGCAGAAATCCATGCCCGCAAAGCCGAGCGTGTCGATCATCGTCATAGACGGCACGATGACGAAAGGCCCTATAACCGTTTCGCCGGCTTGAAGTTTTTCCTTCAACTGTCCGCCGCGAGATCCCATACAGATGTGCTCCGTTCATGAATTCAGGCCCGGTTACAACCGTTCGCACCAACCGGCCATTGTGGGTCAGGTATGACGCCGGTCAGTCTATCGGTCATACGTCGCTACGGAGCGTTAAATCGTGTGTGGGCCGGGGCCTCAGAAGGCCATTGCCCGGGTTCACGCGTCCCCGGACCTTGCCTTCGCCAGCCCCCCGGAATCTTCCAGGTCTTCCGGCCTTTCGGGCAGTGCCGGGCGTAGAACGAAGTCGTAGATAGCCGCTCCGATAGGCCCTCCGATCAACGGGCCCGCGATGTAAACCCAGAACCCATCGCGCGGTCCCGGGATGGCGATGTCACCCCATCCGGCAAAGTACGCCACTAAGCGCGGTCCAAAGTCACGGGCCGGATTCCAACCGGCCTGTGTAATCGGCGCGAACAGTGAGATGAGGACGGCCACCGTGAAACCGATGAACAACGGCGTCATCTTGCCCGCCGGGCGGCCGTTACGCCGGTCCACGAGCGCAAAGATCATCAGCACCAGAATCCCGGTCCCGAGAGCCTCGCCGCCCATCGCCGCCCGGGGCGACCCACGTTCTCTCGCCGCTTCGCTCGTTCCGAAGATG
>JADFRU010000378.1:0-2326 GCA_022561115.1 Chloroflexota bacterium
GGCGGCAAACTGGATCACAGGCGAACTGGCCCGCCTGCTGAACGCGCCTGAAGGTCCTTCTACAATCGATCAGACCCGAATCAAACCCGAACAGCTTGCTTCACTCGTAGCACTGTTCCAGGCCCGGACCATTAGCAACGCCAACGCGCGCCAGGTGCTTGAAGAGATGTGGTCGTCCGGCGCGGACCCGGATGCGGTGGTCGAGGAACGCGGCCTGCTGATAGTGAGCGGCGCCGACGAGCTGTTACCGGTCATCCGCGAGGCGATAGACAACAACCCGAAGGCCGTGGAGGATTTCCTTGGCGGCAAAGAGTCCGCCGTCCGCTTCCTCGTGGGGCAGGTAATGAAGGCGACGCGCGGCCGCGCTGACGCCGGTGTGGCGGCAGACCTGTTGACGCAAACTCTTGAGGAAGTGAAGGCTGCACGATAACGTGGAGTCACGCCTTTCCAGCACATGCTAATCCCCGAGACTACCTTTACCGGACCCGGATGGCACGGAACGGGGACAGCGGAGTACCGATGAATACCAGTTTTCTCAGCGTCCTGCAGATTATCATTGCGGTCACCCTTTCGGGTGTGATCCTGTTGCAGGTACGCGGCACAGGCACGACGCTGTTCGGACAGGCGGAGAGCTCGTTCCGGACCAGGCGCGGTATAGAGAGATTCCTTTTCCGCGGCACCATCGCTCTGGCGGGCCTTTTCACGGTGATCGCGGTGCTCACGGCGCGGTTCGTCTAACCGGGGTACCGGGGCCAGGGTGCGCTATCGCCCGTTCTTTAGTAGAAGGACCGCCCCAAGGACAGGCCGGGCAAAACCTTACCCACTGCGACGCTTTTTGAACCGGACGACTATTCGACGCAACGGTGCGGTCACGCGTCATACGTCCCGCCTACAATGCGCCGGACTTCTCCCCATCACTGGCGCAAAGGTTTTCGGATGACCGCCGACCCCGCCGAACTCCAGATCACGGATGATCGACACGTTCGAACGCTCCGCCTGAACCGTCCGCACAAGAAGAACGCGCTATCGCAAACGCTCGCATGGGACATCATCCGGGCGATCGACGACGCCACAGCGGACGACGATGTGTGGGTGGTGGCGATCACCGGCACGGATGATGCGTTCTGCTCAGGGGTGGACCTGACTCCCGAGGGCAACGCGCCCGATCGTGGGCCGATGTCCGAGCTTCAGTCCCAGCTCGATGACCTTGGCTGGGTCGGCCAGATTCCCCTTGCGATCCGTGAGCGATGCGACAAACCCGTGGTGGCGGGCCTGAACGGTGTAGCCGCCGGAGCCGGGTTGGCGCTCGCGATGGCGTGCGACATGCGACTGGCAGCGGAAAGCGCCTGGCTGTTCCCGGGCTACTCGCGAATCGGTGGATCGCCGGATGGAGGGCTGTCCTGGACGCTGCCGCAAGCGGTCGGGTACGAACGGGCCATGCGATTCTTGCTTGAGAACAGGCGAGTTGACTCAGACGAAGCGCTGTCCCTCGGCTTGATCGGCGAGGTCGTGCCGGACGACCGGTTCCAGGACCGGCTGGCCGAGTACTGCCACTCACTCACCACTATCTCCCCCATCGCCGCACGCCTCACAAAGCGAGTCGTTCGCGAAGCGACGAAGATCGACATAGAGGCACAGGTCCGATACGAACTGCAGACGATCAACCGGGCATTCGCCAGCGAGGACGGGCAGGAATCACGCCGGGCTTTCCTGGAACACCGCAAGCCGGAGATCAAGGGCCGGTAGGGTCCGGTTTCCTGTCTTCCAGGTCTCTCCAAAAGAGATGGCGACTACCCATCATTCCCGGGTAGCCGGTAATCCAGAAAACGTCTGATTTGAATCACATGTGACGCCGCTTCGACCGAACGCAGCGTTGCATATCGTCCCGTGCGGAATGGAGGATTTTGTACGGCGAGGGCCGCGGGGAAGGTCCCTTCTTTCCGGGGATGGACTCGAGATGAGGGATGATTCCCTCACCAGAATCCTTTCGATGAACCGTCGCGGGCTCGGTTCGCGGACAATCGCCAGCGCGTCAAGCCGGCTCCTTAAACGCGGCTCCAGGTCGTGCCGCCCGGGCCGTCCTCAAGACGACACCAACGGCCTCTCGGGCAGGCGCGCCTCGGAACAGAATACGGGTTCTATGCCCTCAAAATCTCCCGCCGCGCCAGGATCCTCTCCGTGAGCGGCCGCATCCCCAGTTTCTGGGTGATGGCCAGCGCCTCGTCCTGTAGCTCGATGGCCTTCTCGCGGTCGCCGGGCCCTGATGCCCTCGAGGGATCGGGGCGGCCGAGCAGCAGCTCGGCGTAGTCGGAGCAGGTCCAGGCGA
>JADFRU010000379.1:0-2306 GCA_022561115.1 Chloroflexota bacterium
TGTTTGATGAGCTGGTTGCTGTAGAATACGGGTATAATGCCAAGCAGCAGATACAGTTAGAGAAGAAAGAGGACATGAAGAAACGTGGCCTATCATCTCCTGATTGCGGCGATGGCTTAATGCTTACCTTTGCGCAGCCTGTTATGAGCTCAGGACAGACTATAGACATTCCAAGAGGGCCGGGTTTTGGCTGATATCGATAAGATTCAAGATAACCTCGCTGTACGGTAAGACGCCTCGATCGACGGCGGCCGCCGGTCCGCCCAGGGGTGTGCTTCCTCGAACGCGGCTGAGGCGGCTATTACCGTCTCCTCGTCTCCGAACCCGCCGATCACGTGCAGGCCGATCGGGAGGCCGTTGCGATCAAACCCGCATGGCACGGTCGCCGCGGGATGTCCGGCCATGTTCACCGAGTACGTGAACGGGCTCCACGTCCAGTAGGCCCTTTCCGGGTCCATCGTCCGTCCGCCGATCTTCGTCGGGGGACCGCCCTCTACGCGAAACGCAGTTGTCGCGAGGGTCGGGCTGAGCACCAGGTCAAACCGCTCGAATAGCCGGCGGAAGTAGTCTCGCAACCTGGCGATAAACGCCATCGTGTCGTGGTGGTCCACAGCCGACAGGGTCGTCGCGTGCTCCATCCCTTCCCGGACGTAGTCGGTCAGCAACTCGGGCGTATCACGAAGTAGGTGGCCATACGTGACGAGGGCCTTGAGGTCGAAGTAGTTGCGGAACGACGACCACATCTGGTCCGGCGCGATCTCGAAGTCGAACTCCTCGACCCTCCCCCCGAGCGTTTCGAACGCCCGAGCGGCCGCGGCCGTGGACTCGGCGACATCCGGGTCCACGGCGTTGCCGCCCATGTCCGGCGTCCAGCCGATCCGCAGCCCCCGAAGACCCCGGTCCAACGCCCCGAGATAGTCGGGCGCCGGTCCGCCGAGCGTCCCGGGCGCGGCATCCTCTCCGGGACCTGTGAGCACCGACATCAGCAGCGCAGAATCGCGCACGTTACGGCTCAGCGGGCCCGTCTGCGCCAGGTTGTACGGGTGCCAGGCGGCGTCTCCGCCCCCGGAACGGGGAACCCGGCCCTCCGATCCCTTGAACCCGTACAGGCCGCATAACGAGCCGGGGATTCGTATCGATCCACCGCCGTCGCCGCCCTGCGCCAGCGGCGTGATCCCGGCCGCGACCGATGCCGCCGCTCCGCCGCTCGATCCGCCGCTCTCACGCGACGTGTCCCACGGGTTGCGGCAGTGCTCGCCGAGCATATTGGCCGTATAGCCGAGGTGCCCGAACTCCGGGGTGTTGGTCTTCCCGACGATCACCGCCCCGGCCGCCTTGATGCGCCGCACGATGATGTCATCCTCGTCCGGGACGTTGTCGGCGTACGCAGCCGAACCGAACGTTGTGCGGACGCCCTTTGTAGGCACCAGGTCCTTGATCGGAAACGGGAGGCCGTGGAGAGGCCCGAGGTCGTCGCCGCGCATAACCGCGTCCTCGGCGGCGCGTGCTGCTTCAAGCGCCTGGTCGGCGGTGACGGTCAGGTAGGCGTGAAGGGTGTCGTTGGTCGCCTCTATGCGGCGCAGCGTCCACTCGGTCAGCTCGACAGGCGATACCTCCCGGGCCGCCACCATGCGCACGAGTTCGTGGGCGGGTGTGAAAGCAAAAGACTGTTCGTCAGGCAAACGGGCGCTCCGGTACGGAGTTGAGTAAGTGTGAGCAAACCTGATGGTTGATTGTTGATTGCACATCGCTGGCCGACGCATGGCGGTATCCGCGCACCGGCAGTCTATCCCGACGGTGACGGACTAACGCAGGAACGCAGGTAGCTGTGGTGTTGATGTAGGCGGGATCGGCACTGTCTGGAAGAACGGATTAGCTGGAGTAAAACCGGGCTGAGGCGTCGGGACAAGAATAGCCGGTTCATCGGTCGGCGCTTCCGGAGTTAGCGCGTCCCCGGATAGCCCGCACGAACTGCTGCATAGGAAACGTAGCAGGAACGGTTTCTCCGCAGGTGCCTCCATGTTGAACCACGAGGCTGGTCGTCTGTCCGGAGCGCTCAAATACGATTCCCTCAAAAATGGTAGTAGGCGTGGCAGTACGACCGCTGCGACGAGGTCAGATGCGAGCCGTGCTTCTGCGCCCGTCTCCGGGTACAGGTAGGCGCGCTCACAGCCAACTTCCGCAGCGGCCAGGCCAAGTAAGACCCGCGCGTCAGCCTTCGCAAGGATGGTCTCGATGGCTTCCTTCGCGATTGTAGGTAGTGAACGGTTACTGAGCGCGCCCTCCGTGAACTTCCGGAAACCGTT
>JADFRU010000380.1:0-2303 GCA_022561115.1 Chloroflexota bacterium
GCTGGACATCGCCGGGGTGCCACGTTCCGGGAGCGGCGTTACCGCCGCCATGAAGTTCCTGTCCGGGAGCTAGCCCAGCCGCCCATCCGGTATTCGGGTATTCGGGACGTGTTACCGGGCTGTCCGGGCCAGATATCGGCCCCGACACGAACGTGTTCGGAGAGCGGGACACGGCGCCGACAGGGCCACGTTTCAGGATGAATCTACCGAGGTCAGGAGCCTAGGCCCGGCGACGCCGTTCCCTGTCCACCACTCCCAGCGCCGCCGCGTAGATGCCTTCTGTGTCGATGCCAAACAGTGAGTACAGGTCGTTTCGCGTCCCTGACTGGCCAAACGTGTCGACTCCAAGGTTGATCGAAGGGCTGTCCAGCGCAGATCCGATGTACGCAAGGGTGTGCGGCGATCCGTCGAGCACCGTCACCACCGGGCTGCCGACTTCGTGCGGGGCAAGCAATCCGGTCGGGTCGTAGACGCCTTCATCCCGACCCATTACCTGCTCCCGTTCAGCGGCGCGTACCCGCCGGTGCAGCATGTCCGGGCTCGTCACGGAAAACAGGTTGGCGCCGATCCCCTCACGTTCCAGCATCGGGATCGCGGCGAGCGCCTCCGGGACCATCACCCCGGTGGCGAACAGGTTGACGATCCGGTCCGCATCCGCGTGGGCGGTCCGCAACCGGTAACAGCCATCCAGCACGGCCTGCTTGAGTGCCGCAATCTCGGGCTCGCCTTCCGGCTCCCGGAACAGCGACTGATCAATAACCTTGGTGCTGAGCCGCAGGAACACCGACTCGCCTTCGCCCGATCCGATGCCGCGTATCGCCTCAAGCAGGATCCATTCAAGCTCCCGGGCAAAAGTTGGCTCGTAGTAGCGGATGTTCGGCAACTCCATCCCGATGGACGGCGAAAGCATCCCCTGGTGCGAGCCGCCCTCCGGGCTGAGCGTCACGCCGGACGGCGTCGCCACGGCGATGAACTTGGACTCCTGGTAGACCCCGTAAACGAGCGGGTCAAGCCCGCGGACGATGAACGGGTCGTAGAGCGTGCCGATCGGGACTAATCGCCTGCCGGAAAGCTCCATCGAGAGTCCCAGTTGCCCCAGCAACAGGAAAAGGCTTGTCTCGGACAGCCCGAGTTCGATGTGCTGCCCGTGCGGACCCTCTGTCCATTTCAGCACTCGGCTCTCGGTGCCGAAAAAGTCCTGGGCTTCCTCGTGATGCCACACGCCCGTGCGGTTGATCCATGTGCCCAGGCTTGTGGATGTTGCGACGTCCGGCGACACCGTGACGATGCGCTCCGATGCCTCGGGCGAGGTGCGGGCGATCTCCAGCAGGATGCGGGCGAAACTCTCCTGGGTCGATGCGGCGCGCGTGATGCCCAGGTGCGTATCGTTGAACACGAGCGCCGGTTCCGGGGGCGTCTCAGGGGCGCTCAGCCGCTGGGCGGCGTGCCACAGGTAGAGCGACTCGTCGCTGCCGTCCGGGAAGCGGTCCCAGGGCTGGTCTGGCGCGACGCCAAAATGGTCAGCCAGCTCCTCGAACTGCTCCTGCGTCAGGAGCGCCGAATGGTTGCCGGGGTCGGCTGCGATCGGAAGCCCCCAGCCCTTGACGGTGTAGGCGAAAACCACCGACGGACCGTCGGACCGGGACGCCTCCTCGTAACACCGGACGAGCGTGCCGACATCATGTCCGCCGAGCCCTGCGATACGCCTTTGCAACTCTTCATCGTCAAAGTCACTGACGCAGCGTGCGATATCGCCCCGCAGA
The DNA here is from genome assembly GCA_022561115.1 of Chloroflexota bacterium. Lineage (GTDB taxonomy): Bacteria > Chloroflexota > Dehalococcoidia > Lucifugimonadales > Lucifugimonadaceae. Next base: position 1,764 of record JADFRU010000380.1, read on the forward strand.
TCGCGCGTCGTCTCCAGCAGCCGGGTTCGCACCTCCGAGGCCGGCGCCACCAGCATCGCCTGGTACTCCTGGTTGGCCATGTCATCGATGCGCGTGCGGAGCGCCTCGCCGCCCGGCAGCTCCATCAGCTCGGTCAACTGGTCCCCGTACTTGGCGACGATCACGTTCCAGCCGTTGACCCGGAACATCTCCATGAACCGGGCGACGCGGATGCCCGGCACCACGCGGTCCAGGCTCTGGCGGTTGAGGTCCACGATCCATGTGCACCGGTCCAGGCCCTGTATGGCGGGCTCCGTGACCGTCTCCCAGATGGAGCCTTCGTCCAGTTCCGCATCGCCCATATGCGCGAAGAAGCGTCCGGAAGTCGGCTCCAGCCCGTGGCCGTCAAGGTAGTCGCGGACAAGCGCCCCGAACGTGACGGCGCCCGGGGACAGTCCGACCGACCCGGACGAGAAGTCCGGCTTGTCGGGATCCTTGGTGCGGCTCGGGTACGCCTGCAACCCGCCGAACTCCCGGACAGTGGGACTGTATTTCACGGCC
>JADFRU010000381.1:0-2285 GCA_022561115.1 Chloroflexota bacterium
CGAAGTCGACGGGCGAGAAGGAAACTAGGTTGGGTCAGAAAACTCACCCGATAGGGTTCCGCCTGGGCGGTGTACATCCCTGGCATGCGCGATGGTTCGCCGACAAACAGGCCGGTTATCGAGCGCTTGCGGTGGAAGACCAGGCCATCAGGAAACTGATCCGCGACCGGTACGAAGAGACCGGCGGGATAACACGCGTGGAGATAGAACGCGGCACCCAGGACCTGATCGTATCTGTGCACACCGCCCGTCCCGGCATTGTGATTGGCCGTGGCGGACAACGGGTGGACGAGCTTCGTTCAGATCTGGAAAAACTCACCGGCAAACGCGCTCGCCTGAATATCCAGGAAGTTCGCAACGCAGACGTTGACGCCTACCTGGTTGCGCGAAATATCGCCGATCAGCTTGAGCGGCGTGTCGCTTACCGGCGCGCTATGCGTCTCGCCGCACAGCGGACGATGCAGGCCGGGGCGCAGGGCGTCAAGATCATCGCCTCCGGCCGGCTGGGGGGCGCAGAGATCGCCCGCTCCGACAAGGCTATTGAGGGACGGGTTCCTCTCCACACCCTGCGCGCGGACATTGATTTTGCCATCGCCGAAGCGGCGACGACCTTCGGCCGGATCGGGGTCAAGGTCTGGATTTACAAGGGCGACATTCTTCCAGAAGGTCGCGCCGGCCGAACGTTGAACGTGGCCGATGTGGTTGCAGAGAACCAGGAGGCCGCAGCCGCAGCCGCCGGCGTCACAACCGCGCCGGCAGTAACCTCCGACGCAGCAGAGCCGGCGTCCGGGGACGTATCCGGCGCCGGCACGGAAAAGTCGGAGGGCTAGACGATGCTTCAGCCAAAAAGGGTCAAGTACCGCAAGCACCACCGCGGACGGATGAAGGGCTCGCCGAAATCCGGCAGTACGCTGGAGTTTGGCGCGCTTGGACTCAAATCCCTGGAAGCGGCATGGCTCACCTCCCGCCAGATCGAGGCGGCGCGCCGCGCCATCGTTCACAAGCTGAACCGTGGCGGCCAGGTGTGGATACGCATCTTCCCGGACAAATCTGTTTCAGCCCGCGCCGCCGAGACCCGCATGGGCGGAGGCAAGGGTGCGGTGGATCACTGGGTTGCGGTTGTTCGCCGCGGCCGGGTGATGTTCGAGATCGGCGGCGTGCCCATCGAGCTCGCACGCGAGGCGCTTGTGAGCGCCAGTCACAAATTGCCGGTTCGGACGCTAATCGTTGACCGCGAGAACCTGGTCTAAACGGAGATACAGGTGAATATTGACGAAGTCAGAGGGTTGAGCCGCGACGAGCTTCTAAAGGAGCTCCTCGGACAGCAACGGGGGATGATGAATCTCCGGTTCCGAAAGGCGACACTCCAGCTAAATGACTCGACCGAGATCAAGAACACACGGCGCACCATCGCCCGTATACGGACGGTACTGCGCGAACGCGAGATTGCTGAGGCGCTTCAGAGTTGACATCCGGTCTGCAAAAACAGAGGACGGGCACCGTCGTCAGCGACAAGATGGACAAGACCATCGCGGTCGAATTCCACTGGAGCCAGCGCGACCGGCTCATCGGGAAATCGCGCCGTCGCGTGACCAAGTTCCTGGCCCATGACGAAAACAATCAGGCCCACCTCGGAGACGTTGTGCGCATTGAGGAGACACGCCCGTTGTCGCGACGGAAGCGCTGGCGCCTGATCGAGATCCTGCAGACGGGAGATGTGGCTGAGTTCCAGCCCTCCCGGTTGCCGACCACATTTGATGAACGCAAAACAGACGCGACAGAGGCCGAGTAAGTGATCCAGGTTCAAACGCGCCTGCGCGTGGCAGACAACTCAGGAGCCCGGGTGGTGATGTGTATTCACGTCGATGGCGGTAGCCGTCGTCGCTACGGCGGGCTTGGTGATGTGATTACCGCTGCGGTAAAAGAAGCGACCCCGGGTGGCACCGTGAAGATGCACGAGGTCGTAAAAGCGGTCATCGTCCGCGTCGCGAAGAACACGCGCCGCCCGGACGGCTCTTACATCAAGTTTGACGACAACGCCGTCGTCATCATCGGTGAGAACCAGAATCCCCGCGGCACGCGCATCTTTGGCCCGGTGGCCCGGGAACTGCGCGAGCGGGACTACATGCGGATCGTCTCACTAGCCCCCGAGGTGCTGTAGATATGGCGCAGCGAATCCGGCGAGGCGACCAGGTGAAGGTGATCTCCGGCAAAGACCGGGGCAAGCAGGGCGAGGTGGCGCGCGTGTTGCTGAAGAAGGGGCTCGTCGTTGTTGACGGCGTGAA
>JADFRU010000382.1:0-2268 GCA_022561115.1 Chloroflexota bacterium
GACAACGAAATGCTGGGTACGTGTCATTGATTTCTGATCCGGTGGACTTTGAAAAAATAATTCTGACACGGCGAGACCGATGGGTGGTTTCTGTATCTCGTCGAGTCAGATGACCCAGTGATGGGGCTATCCCGTCGTCACCGCCTCCGCCGGGGCGTCCACGTAATGCGGCATCACCTCTTCGACGAATAACTGTATGGAACGCATCGCCTGTTCTGACGTGATGCTTCCCCACTGGAACGAGCAAACGTAGTAGTTCGCCCCGCTCTCGACATACTCGTCAAGGTACTCGCGCATCGAGGCCGGAGATCCCGCCATGGCGACGCCGCCGAGCCTGCCCGGGTGCTGCACCGTGTGATTCTTGTCAAACTTCTGGAGTTCGGCGTCGATGTCACGCCGTATCTCGCGTGCGGGCGCGTCCGGCGGGCGGTTGCCGACGAAACCGTACTGGCCATCTTTGGCTGTCTTGAAACGATCAAGCCCGCGCCGTTCAGCCTCGATGCGTCGTGGAGCCGCCAGGTTGTACCGGTACTGCTCCCATGCGGGCTGCGCGATCTCGATCGCTTCCTCGTCGGTCTCCGCCAGCACCATGTGGACAGTCAGGCCAACCTTTGGCTCTTCCCCGTGGACGGTGAGGGTTCCCTTGCCCTGGTGCTCCTCCCACTTCTCCCGGAACCGCTTCACCTCCGGGCCGATGCTGTCCAGGGACCCGACGATGATGGTGTCCATGCCGTTGATTGCGGCCGTCTCGACGTTCCGCATGTACCACATGGGCGGGTACGGCCTCTGCACCGGGTGCATGCGCATCGGCAATTCATCGAACTCATAGATATCGCCGTGGAAATCCAGGACGTCGTTTGCGAGCCCCTTCTGGATCACCTCAAGGGTCTCAAGATAGCGCTTGTAGTTGGATTCTGCGGTCGCTTCCTGGCCCCAGAAAAAGGCCTCCATCTCACCGCCCCGGCCGATGCCGATCTCCATCCTGCCGCCTGACAGGGTGTCCACCATGCTGATCTCTTCGATCAACCTGATCGGGTGGTGGAGCGGCAGCACGTAAACGCAGGGCGACAGGTGAATGTTTGTCGTGCGCTGGGAGACCGCCGCCAGGAAGACGTTCTGTGATGGCGCCAGGCTGTGGATTGCGGGCGTGTGGTGCTCGGCGAGGTGATAACAGTAGAAGCCGGACCGGTCCAGGTAATCGATCTGCTCAAGGCGCGCCTGGTACGTCTCCGAGAGAGACTTGCCTTCTTCCGGTTCGATATGGTCAAAAACGCCGAATTTGAGGCCCATTTGTAAGCAATGTCCTTAATGGTTGCTGGTTTTCCCTGGCCTGTCAGAGGCTGGTCATGGTTACTGGTTCGGTGGCCGTCTTGACAGTCCCTCTCCCAGCGGGAGAGGGCGAGGGTGAGGGAGAAGTCCCTTCGTAAGATCCACGCTTGCCACCAGATCCGGGAGAGTCACCTAATCAGCCGCAGCGCCAACGCTGGCCGGAACGTACCTCTCGATGAACAGGGCCATAGCGTCTGCGATAGCGCCGCTGTACCTGTCATCCCTGTCGAAAACATGATCCTGCCCCGAGTACAACTGCAGGTCCACCGGCACACCGGCGGCCTCCAGCGCATCGAACATCCTGACGGTTCGCCGATAGTCCACCCGAACGTCTCCCGTGCCATGAACGAGCAAAGTCGGTGGGAAGCCGGGATGAACATGAGATACGGGCGATGCGGCCCGGAGCGAGTCATCGGTAACACCGTCCGGGAACAGCTCGGCCAGCCGTTCCTGCGTTTCAGGGGTTGCTGGACCCATTTCGCAGACCGGGTATACGCCGATGGCGGCGGCGACGGCGCTGCTTACGCCATCGAAAAAAGGCGGCTCAATGTCGTCTGAATCCGGAGTTCCTGCAGCGAGCAACGCCAGGTGACCACCGGCCGAGCTTCCACCGGCGCAGATTCGGTCCGGGTCTATCCCGAGTTGTCCCGCCGAGTCTCGCATCCAGCGAATTATCGTCTTCACGTCGTGGATCGGCGCGGGCCACGGCGCTTCCGTCATAACGCGGTACTCGCCCGCGATGCAGACCACGCCGCGCTCCGCCATCTTGATCCCGTAGCGGTCCTTCATGTCCTTGCGATTCTTGGTTCGCCACGACCCCCCGGGCAGGAACAGGAGCGCAGGGGAGGGGCCGTCCGGCAGTGCCGGACGGAACACGTCCACGAGGAGGCCGGAATCACCAACCCGGACGTCTTCCTCGATCAGTACATCAGCCAAATG
>JADFRU010000042.1:0-8948 GCA_022561115.1 Chloroflexota bacterium
CTATCCTTTTTATTTAGAGCAAAGTTCATATTCGACAATTCAAGTAATTCATTTTTAGCATCTTCATTTTCAACCCATTTATGAATTTCTCTCATAATATGGTGCACTTTCGGTGAGCCATCTCCTAAATCTCTTTTCCTTATTATTTTGAATGAGGCGTCTTCAATTTTTCCAACCTCTGTTTCTTTAATACCTAGTTTTACCCTTTTTCTTTCATCACTTAATTTGGCGAAATTTGATTTACTATAATCATAAAATGCTTGCCAACGACCTTCAGGATCCCCAAAGCCAGTTGATATGGTTTTGTAAAGACCATCTCTTCCTAACGAGCTTAAATATCTATCTATACATTCCAATGGTTTGATCAAATCATTTTCATATTCTTTAACTATCTTTTTTATTTGACTGGGAGAAAGAAGAGCATATCTTGGATCATCTCCAAGTTGTGCTTGAAGACTAAATCCCATTTCGATTTTTTGCCTCATGGATATAGCCTTATCGAATGCATAGTATTCTGCCTTCCCATCACTTTGATATTGGTATCTATTTTCAAGTGCTTCAATCTCTATTTTTGTCGGTGGCCCCCCTGGTTCACCCTTACCAGGAAGTATTACAACCTTTAGTCTTTTATATTTTTCATTTCCAGGGAATTCTTCTAATAACATCTCAAAGACGAGTTTCCTTCTATTACCGTTTATTAGGAAGCCATCGCATGTGATTATTGCAGGCTGATCTTGTCCTGAATGTTGTATTGACTTGAGTAATTCATCGGTTTTTTCTGGGTCTTTTTCTTTTAGAAAATTTTCTATTTTTTTGAAATTTATATCTGAAATTTTTCCTTTTTCCAATGTTCCTGTTAATCTTATGATTACTATTTTATTTTTTACGTCTTGAGATTTTATCAATTCGATAATTTCATCAGTAATTGTAAGTGCGTTTTTTATTTCTAGGTTTAGTTGATAAATTTCATTTGAGGGAATTTTTTGTTTTCTTATATTTCCGTTATCAAAGATGTAGAAAGAACCTTGCTTTAATTCTTCTAATTCTGAGATGTTGTTTGGAAATGTAGGTCCTGTGTAAACTCGGTTTTCTTTTTGATAATTTATATGTAAATGAGAAAGTGCTAAATAATCTACTTTTGGGAGTTTTGTTTCATCAACTGTTTTAACGTAGGGATTATCCACTGCGTCTTTTATTGTTGTATGGAGCATTAGGATTTTGAATAACCCTGGGGCGTCCTTCGAGAGCCTCAGGACGCGAGTCTGGCGATACCGGCGCCGCCGATCACCACATACGTAGGGGTGGGCAGCGGCCCACCCTCGGGCGTTTTGTGCAGGGCCTCCGATCCGTGCGCTACAGAAGGCCTGCCCGCCATTTGGAGTGGAGACGAGCCCTCATACCCTCAGTGCGGCCGGTAGCGTGAGGCGATCGGCATGCGCCGGTCACGCCCGAAGGCGAGCTCCGTGATCTTCACGCCCGGCGGCGACTGCCGGCGCTTGTACTCGTTCCGGTCCACCATCCGCAGCACGCGACGCACCGTCTCCTCATCGCCGCCGTCCAGACCGGCCTCCTCGGTGATGATCTCCTCCGCGTCCCACCTGTCCTCGATATAACGCTCAAGGATGCGGTCCAGGATCTCGTACGGCGGCAGGGAGTCGCTATCGAGCTGGTCGGGCTTTAACTCGGCGCTCGGCGGCTTCTCGATCACGGCGCGCGGAATCGGGGAGCCCGGTCCGGCCTCGTTCCGGTACTCGCACAGCCGGAACACCAGCGTCTTTGGCACGTCCTTGATGACGGCGTATCCGCCCGCCATGTCTCCGTACAGCGTGGCGTAGCCGGTGGCGAACTCCGACTTGTTGCCCGTCGTCAGCACGAGATACCCGAACTTGTTAGAGATCGTCATGATCAGGTTGCCGCGAATTCGTGACTGTACGTTCTCCTCGGCCACGCCCGGCGCAGTTCCCTGGAACTTCTCTTCGAGCATCTCCTCAAACGCCACGTGCCCCGGCTCGATAGGGATATTCCACAGCGTGATCCCAAGCCGCCCCGCCAGCTCCAGCGCGTCGGTCACGGACCCCTCGGACGAGTAGCGGGAGGGCAGGGCGACGACGAGCACGTTCTCGGCGCCCAGCGCGTCTACCGCGATCACCGCCGTCAGGGTCGAGTCGACCCCGCCCGAGAGGGCGATCACGACCTTCTTGAACCCGCTCTTGCGCGCATAGTCGCGCGTGCCGAGCACGAGCGCCCTGTACACCTCGGCCTCTTCGGTGAGCGGATCGGGTGGCACAGGCTGGATGGCCGGCCCGTGCCCGGAGATTGGCTTTACCGACGCCGACAGGCTGGTCGCCTTGCCGATCGCCGCCAGCTCGCCGGCCCCCGGGCCGTCCCATGCCGTCCCTGAACGCACCTCGTCGACCCGTTCGAGATCGAGATCGACCACGAGAAGGTCTTCTTCAAACCGTTTGCCCTGGGCGATGAGTGCGCCGTCCGGGCCGTACACCAGGCTCGTGCCGTCGAACACCAGCTCGTCCTGCCCGCCGACCTGGTTGACGTAGCAGGCGAACACCTGGTCACGGCGCGCCAGGCCGCCGATCAGCTTGCGACGCACCCGGTCCTTGCCGCGCTCGAACGGCGAGGCGTTGATGTTGATGTTCACCTCTGCTCCTGCGGCGCGCTCCACCTCCGCAGGGCCGATCGGCTCCCAGACGTCTTCGCAGATGCTCAGCCCGACCCGCACACCGCCGAGATCGATCACCGGGCACTCGAACCCGCGCTCGAAATACCGCTCTTCGTCAAAGACGCCGTAGTTGGGAAGGTGGATCTTCCGGTACACGGCGACGATCCGGCCCTCGTGCAGGAACGCCGCTGCGTTGTATACCGGCTCGTCACGCTCGGCCGAGCCGTCGACAAACCCGACGATGGCCGAAATGCCACGCGCCTCGGTGGCGACTTGCTCCAGCGCGCGCCTGTTATCGGCGACGAAGCGCCGGTGCAGCACCAGGTCCTCGGGCGGGTAGCCGGTGATGGCGAGCTCCGGGAGCGCCACGACCTGCGCGCCCGCCTCACGCGCCGCCCGGATGGCGTCGATGATGAGTTGTGCGTTGCCGTCGATATCGCCGACGGCGGTGTTCACCTGGGCCAGCGCGATGCGGAGTGTGCGCACCTATCCCTCTCCCTTGAACGAACCGGGGCTAAAACAGCTCCGGACCGGGCAGTCCGCCCGCTGAGTCCTGGAATAAGCCTAGACGCCGCCGCGGGAGTATCCGGTCACGACCGGCAGTTGTGATTTGCCCATCAACCAGGAGTCGCACCCGCGCGCAGTCCGGCGTCCGCCTGCGATCGCGTGTACGACGAGCGACTGGCCGCGTTGTATGTCGCCGCCGGCGAAAACCCCGTCCACGGAGGTCATGCCGTTGCTGTCGGTGCTGACGTTGCCCCGCTCGTCAAGGTCGACGCCCAGGTCTGACAGCAGACCGCCGTGCTCGCCGTGCAGGAAGCCCATCGCAAGCAGCACGAGCTCCGTCTCGATCGTGAACTCGGAGCCGGGCACCTCCACCATCTGCGGCCGTCCGCCGTTCGAGTCCGACACCCAGTCCACACGGACGGCGGTCAGGCTCTTGAGCTTGCCGTCCACGCCGTTCAACTGCTTCGTAAGGATGTCGAAGTCCCTGATCCCGCCCTCCTGGTGGGCCGAGGAGGTGCGAAAGATCGCCGGCCACTGCGGCCACGGGTTCGCGGCGTCATCCCGTTGCCCGGGCGGAACCGGCAGCAGCTCGTACTGGTACGTCTCCGCCGCGCCCTGGCGATGCGAGGTGCCCAGGCAGTCGGCCCCGGTGTCGCCGCCGCCCAGAATTACCACCGTTTTGCCCTGGGCCGTGATCGTCTCGTCCGGCCCGAACTCCTGGCCTTCCGTTCGACGGTTGCTTTGTTTCAAGAAATCCATGGCGAAATGGACGCCGTCCAGATCGCGGCCGGGCACCGTCAGATCGCGCGGCACCGTCGATCCCCCGCACAGGCAGATGGCGTGGAAATCCTGCTTGAGCTGTTCCGTCGGGTAGTCCCGGCCGACCCAGGTGGAGGCGCGGAACTCTATTCCCTCGTCCTCCATCTGTTTCACACGCCGCCGGACGACCGACTTCTCGAGCTTGAACTCGGGGATGCCGAGCGTGAGCAGGCCGCCGATGTATTCGTCGCGCTCGAACACCGTGACCTGGTGGCCGACGCGGTTCAGTTGCTGCGCGCAGGCCAGGCCCGCGGGTCCCGAGCCGATCACGGCGACCTTCATCCCGGTCCGCTTTTCCGGCGGGCGCGGAGTGATCCAGCCCTCGGACCAGCCGCGCTCGGCGATCGACTTCTCGATCATCTCGATCGCTACCGGGTCCTGGTTGATGTTCAGCGTGCAGGCGGCTTCGCACGGCGCCGGGCAGACCCTCCCCGTGAACTCCGGGAAGTTGTTCGTTGCGTGCAGCTCGTCGAGCGCAGCGCTCCAGTCACCGCTGTACACAAGATCGTTCCAGTCCGGGATCAGGTTGCCCAGCGGGCAGCCGCTTGAAGAGTTACAGAACGGCACGCCGCAATCCATGCAGCGTCCAGCCTGGTGACGGGCCTGGCTCTCGGACCAGTTCGAGTAAACCTCGCGCCAGTCCCTGAGACGTTCGGCTACGGGCCGCCGATCAGGCAGCTCGCGTTCCCATTCCATGAAGCCGGTGACTTTACCCATGTAGTTCCTGTCAGTCTCCGGCGGTCGCGGCCTGTTCGGCGCGCTCACGAAGCACAAGTTTGGCCGCAGCGGGCATCACCTTTTTGAAAAGGCCGCGTGAGCGATCCCAGTCACCGAGGATGCGCCCGGCCACCGGGCTTCCCGTGTAACGCTGATGATTCTGGAGGAGACCGAGCAGTTCCGCCTCATCCTCCGAGGCGGCGACGATGTCCTCAAGTGTGGACATCTCCGGGTTGAAGCGCTGGGAGAAGGTGTCGTCCGGGTCGTACACGAACGCCACCCCTCCGCTCATACCCGCCGCGAAGTTGCGCCCGGTCGGGCCGATCACGACGATCGTCCCGCCGGTCATGTACTCACAACCGTGATCCCCGATCCCCTCGATCACGGCCCGCGCGGCGCTGTTGCGCACGGCGAACCGTTCCCCGCCCATCCCCCGGATGTACGCCTCACCGCCGGTCGCGCCGTACAGGGCGACGTTGCCGATGATGATGTTGTCCTCCGGGATGAAGGTCGAGCCTTCCGGGGGCACGACGACGATCCGTCCACCGCCGAGGCCCTTCGCAAAGTAATCGTTTGAGTCGCCCTCGAGCCGGAAGGAAACTCCCGCCGTGAGAAACGCGCCAAAACTCTGGCCGGCAGAACCTTTAAAGGTGTAGCGGATCGTGTCATCCGGCAGGCCGCGCAACCCGAATTTGCGAGCGATTTTTCCACTCAGCATCGTTCCGACCACGCGGTTCGAGTTGCGGATCGGGAACTCGGCCTCCACCGTGGATTCCTTTTCAAGCGCCGGTTCCGCACGTTTGATAAGCAGATGGTCCAGCGCCTGTTCCAGGCCGTGGTCCTGTTCTTCGCAGTGGTAAGTCGCAACGCCGTCGATGTTCTCCGGCTTGTACATCAGGTCGCTCAGGTCAAGCCCCCGGGCCTTCCAGTGATCGACGGCCCGGCGAGACTCAAGCTTGTCGACACGGCCGACCATCTCGTCAATCGTCCGGAAGCCGAGCTTCGCCATGTACTCGCGCAGGCTCTCGGTGAGCATCATGAAGTAGTTGACCACCGACTCCGCCGAGCCGGCGAACATTTTGCGCAGCTCCGGGTCCTGGGTGGCGATACCGACCGAGCAGGTGTTCAGGTGGCATTTGCGCAGCATGATGCAGCCCATCACCACCAGCGCCGCCGTGGCGACACCCCACTCCTCGGCGCCCAGCAGCGTGGCGATGGCAACGTCACGGCCCGTCTTTAACTGGCCGTCTGTCTGCACCACGATCCGGCCGCGAAGGCCGTTCTGCACGAGAACCTGCTGCGTTTCTGCGACGCCGAGTTCCCAGGGCAGCCCGGCGTGTTTGATCGAAGAGAGCGGAGACGACCCGGTGCCCCCGGAGTCCCCGGAGATCAGCACCACGTCCGCGTGGCCCTTAGAAACACCGGCGGCGATGATCCCAACACCGACCTCGGACACCAGTTTGACGTGTATCCGCGCCTCAGGATTCACGTTCTTGAGGTCATGGATCAGTTGAGCCAGGTCCTCGATTGAGTAGATATCGTGATGCGGCGGCGGTGAGATCAGTCCGACGCCGGACGTGGTCCCGCGGATACCGCTCATGTAGTCCGTGATCTTGGAGCCGGGGATCTGGCCGCCCTCGCCCGGCTTGGAGCCCTGCGCCATCTTGATCTGTAGATCGGTGGCGTTGACCAGGTACTCGGTCGTCACGCCAAAACGTCCGGACGCGACCTGCTTCATGCGGCTGGAGCGGTCATCCCCGTTCGCATCAAGTGTGTACCGGATCCGGTCCTCTCCGCCCTCTCCGGTGTTGGAGCGGGCGCCCATGCGGTTCATGGCGATAGCCAGCGTCTCGTGGGCCTCGCGGCTGATAGAGCCCAGGGACATGGCGCCGGTGGCGAAGCGGCGCACGATCGTCTCTGCGGACTCCACCTCTTCAAGCGGCACGCCGCCGTCAGGGTCGAACTTGAAATCGAGCAGACCGCGAATCGTCGCAAGCCGCTGGGACTCGTCGTTCGCCGACTTCTCGAACAGTGAATATGTGTGTGCGTTGTTGGATTTGGATGCGTGCTGGAGAAGCGCAATCGAGTCCGGGTCGTACAGGTGCTTCTCGCCGGTGCCGCGCCACAGGTACAGCCCGCCGATCTCTAGCGCCAGCCTGCCCGGCAGCGTCGTCTCGGGATACGCCCGGGCATGGTTGTCCAGGAGGTCGCCCGCGATCTCCTCCAACCCGATCCCCTCGATACGGGTCGGCGTCCATGTGAAGTACTCGTCCACAAGTTCCTGCGAAAGCCCGAGCGACTCGAATATCTGTGCGCCCTGGTAACCCTGCAACGTGGAGATGCCCATCTTGGACATCACCTTGAGCACGCCCTTCTCGATCGCCCGGGCAAAGTTGTATTCAACCGTCTCCTGGTCCGGCAGGGCGCGCTCTCCGTCGTAGTCACGCTCGCGAAGCCCTGCCAGCGTCTCGAAGGCCAGGTAGGGGTTAACGGCGGAGGCGCCGTACCCGTACAGCGTGGCGAAGTGGTGGTTCTCGCGCGGCTCTCCGGACTCCACGATGATGTCCAGTTGCGTCCGCGTCTTCTGCCTGATCAGGTGGTGATGGACGCCGCCGATGGCGAGCAGGGCGGGGATGTAAGCATGCTCGGCGTCAACACCGCGGTCTGAAAGTACGATTAGCGAGTAACCCTCGGCCGCGGCCCGGTCCGCCTCCGCACGTATCCGGTCCAGCGCGTTCTTAAGGCCTTCAGCGCCGTCGGAGACGGGAAAGAGCGTGGAGATGGTCGTCGCCCGCAGCCCGGGCAGGTCCAGCGCCTTTATCTTGGCGAGGTCCGAGTTAGAGAGCACCGGGCGGTCAATCCGGAGCAGCCGGGCGTGTTCCGGTGTCTCCTGGAACAACCCGCCGCGGCTTCCGGCGGGTACCGACAACTGCGTGACAAGCTGCTCGCGGATGGCGTCAAGCGGCGGGTTGGAGACCTGCGCGAATAGCTGCTTGAAATAGGTGAACAGGCTCTGCGGCCGGTCGGAGAGTACGGCAAGCGGTGTGTCGTTGCCCATGGAGCCGAGCGCTTCCGTGCCGTCCCGCCCCATAGGCTCCACCAGCACGCGCAGGTCCTCCTGCGTGTACCCGAAGGCCTGCTGACGCGTCACCAGCGTGTCCAGGTTTACGCCCGGGATCTCGTCGGACGGCCGCTCCGGCAGATCGTCCAGGACAACCCGCTGGTCCTTCAGCCACTCGCCGTACGGGCTGCGAGCCGCCAGCCCGTCTTTGATTTCGTCGTCTCCGACGATCCTGCCCTGTTCAAGGTCCAGGAGGAACATCCGGCCCGGCTCAAGGCGGCGTTTCTCTGCGATCTGTTCCGGGTCGATATCCAGAACTCCGGCCTCGGACGCCATCACCAGGAGGCCGTCTTTCGTGATGTAGTAGCGGAAGGGCCGCAGCCCGTTCCGGTCGAGGACTGCGCCCACCTTGCGGCCGTCAGTGAAGGCGACCAGCGCCGGTCCGTCCCACGGTTCCATCAGGCCGCCGTGGAACTCGTAGAAGTCTTTTCGGGGCTGGCTCATCGACTCGTGGCCGTACCACGACTCGGGGATCATCATCGCTGCGACATGCTCGATGTCCCGGCCGCCGAGCGACAACAGTTCAAACACCTCGTCCAGGGAGGCCGTGTCGCTCGCCGCCATGGCGTTGACGGGTGATAGCTTCGACACGTCGTCGCCGAAAAGCCCGGAGCTAAGGGAGTGCTCGCGGGCCGACATCCAGTTCCGGTTGCCACGCACCGTGTTGATCTCCCCGTTGTGGCAGAGGTACCGGTACGGGTGCGCCAGTTTCCATTCGCCGAGCGTATTTGTGCTGAACCGCGAGTGGACAAGGGCAAATGAAGTAATCACGTCCGGCTGTCCCAGGTCCGGGTAGAACCCGGCCAGCTGGACGGTCATGATGAGGCCCTTGTAAACGATGGTCCGGCTCGACAGGCTGCAGACGTAAAAAACGTCCAGTTCCTGTTCCGGGACCGATGACGCCAGTTCAACGACGCGCCGCTCGATCTGCTTGCGCGCTACGTACAGCCGGCGCTCGAAGACATCCGGGTCCGGGTCTGCGTTGACACCGTTCCTGTCATCATCGCTTTTCCAGGATTCACCGGTGCCGGTAACGAATACCTGTCTGATGACCGGCATCACCTCGCGCGCCAGGGCGCCGATCGCGCCCGGGTCGGTCGGGACGTC
>JADFRU010000383.1:0-2261 GCA_022561115.1 Chloroflexota bacterium
GGTGAACTCCATGTGGTTCATGGTTTGATCGCCTGTCTTGCTGATGTTGGCAAGCCGGAAGTCGATCGGGTCCATCCCGAGCTTCTTCGCCATTTCATCGATAGCGGACTCGGCGGCGTAGGAGCTCACGGTTGCGCCCGGGGCGCGGTATGCGGCAACGCGCGGCGTGTTCGTGACAACGTCGTAGCCATCGATACGGGCCGCTTCCGCCTGGTAAGGGGCGAAAGCGCAGAGGCAGCCGATCCCGACCGGTGCGCCGGGGAAGGCGCCTGCGCCGTACACGAGCCGGGCCTGAATGGCCTTGATCTTGCCGTCGTTAGTTGCGCCGATCTTGACGGTGATCGTTGCGGCGGCGCCCGGTCCCGTTGCGGTCAGGACCTCGGTCCGGCTCAGCACGATCTGTACCGGCTTACCGGATTTCTTTGACAGGATGACGCAAAGCGGTGAAATGCGGGTCTGCGCCTTGGCGCCGAACGCTCCGCCGACCTCGGTGCCCCTGACAAGGATGTTGCCGGGGTCCATCTCAAGCAGGCTGGACAACTGGGAACGGTGGTCAAAGATTCCCTGAGTGTTGGCCCATACCTCTACGGCGCCATCGCCGTGGTACCAGGCGGTCTCGGCTTCCGGCTCAATATAGCCCTGGTGGACGATCGAGGTTTTGTAGGTTCGTTCGACGATCTGGTCTGATGCGGCAAAACCGGCGTCGACGTCACCGCGCCCTAGCTCGACGTGCAGTGCGACGTTGCTTGGCTCGTCCGCCTGGCCGCCGATCGACTTTGTCACCAGGTCCTCGTGCAGCAGCGGCGCTCCCGGCGCCATCGCCTCCACCGGGTCCTGGACAGAGGCGAGGACTTCATAGTCAACCTTGATCAGATCGGTCGCCCGTTCGGCGATCTCGGCTGTTCGCGCTGCGACGGCCGCTACCGGATGGCCATGGAACAGGACCTTCTTGCGGGCGATCACCAGCTCCGAGAGGTAGCGGAGCGAGATGTCTACCTCACCGGTGCCTGCGGAACCGGTGGCATGGATTTCCGGAAAGTCGCCAGCGGTTACTACGGCCTCGACGCCGTCAAGGGCTTCGGCGGCGGAGGTGTCGATCGAAAGGAGGTGTGCGTGCGCGTGCGGACTGCGGAGGATTTTGGCCTGCAAGAGGCCGGGTAGATCTACGTCCGCGCCGAATTCGGCGGTTCCGGTCACCTTGGGGAGAGCGTCCACCTTTGCCAGCCGCTCGCCGGAAAGTGTGATCTGCTGGGCAGTCCCGACCATGTTTAGACCTCGCAGCGTGTGTTTTTGGTGTGAATTTCTGACCCGGCGATCGGCGTGACGGCCCGGCCCGGTGTGCGATGGTAGCAGAGGAGTTACGTGCCGGTGACAGGGTTTGCGGGGGCCGGGGAATCGTGAATCCGCGTTGATTTGATGGGTCGTACGTACTTGGGAGTGTGGTATCGGTGGTAAGATTCGCCGCAGCCGAGAGCACGCCCGGAAGATGGGATCATCGTCCGGGTGCGGTCCGCTGAGTTGAACGGTTATCACGACGGCCATGCTCAATCAGCGTTCTTATCAGTTGCACCGGTCCCTGATGATGCAGGGACGCGATCGTCGACATCACGATTCGTAATGGCAGGTCCAAAGCGGAACGGACGGCCAGGCCGGTGAACAGGGAGATAGGTGTGATGTTGAATTTTGTTCCTACCCGTGCACTCGTGCTCGCGTTTCTCGCGCTTGCCCTGTTCGCAACGCTTGGTGTAACCGGGGATGTTGCACAGGCGCGTGGAGAACGTTCCGACGTCATCATCACGTTTGCCGGACCGCCGAGCGCGAGCGACCAGGCGGCCGTGCGCGGCGCGGGCGGCGAGATCAAGTACACGTACACACTCATCAACGCGATCGCTGCTTCTTTGCCTGATCAGGCTCTTGAGGGTCTCAGCAAGAACCCGAATATCACGGCGATAGAGCCGGACATCACGGTGTATGCCGTGGATGCCGAGTTGGATAACGCGTGGGGCGTCAAGCACATCGGCGCGGGCACTGTTCACGACTTGAGCAACAGCGGCGCCGGAGTGAAGATTGCGGTTATCGACTCGGGAATCGATTACACGCACCCTGACCTGGATGCCAACTACGCTGGCGGTTACGACTTCGTCAACGGCGACACCGATCCTATGGACGACAACGGCCACGGCACCCACGTCGCGGGCACCATTGCTGCTGAGGACAACGGCACCGGGGTAGTCGGTGTCGCGCCCGGGGCCAGTATCTAT
>JADFRU010000384.1:0-2248 GCA_022561115.1 Chloroflexota bacterium
GGACCGTATGGGGACCAAAACCGTCCCGGTCCTAGTCCGTCCTGTCCTCGTACCGGGTCGTTTCTGACCATTCTTTTTCGGGTGAGTCGACCATCCTCGGCTCCTCGTGGCTCAACCGGGCGTCCAGATGCGGATCACCTGGATCTCCGGCGTTGGGCCGTCGTTATCGGGCCCCAACTTCGCGTCGTGCGGCCTCTGAGGCCGCTACTCAAACGTCGTAATAGAGAGGTACGAACTCCTGTACCCCTCGGATTGCGGCGAAGTATAGCAGTGGTCGGGAGGCCGCGCGTGAATGTCTTTCAGGCCCGGCGCAACCGTCCGGAAAAAAGCAGCGCGGCGGCGCCCAGGACCAGCAGCCCGACGCCGTTCACACTCAACGCCCAGGTCACCGAAAACACCTCTGCGATGATCCCCAGCTCCAGGCTCCCGGCCCAGCCGAAACCTATCGCGAATATCCAACCTCCCATCGCCCGGCCGCGCATGTGGTCGGGCACGTTCGCCTGCAGCAAGGTCCACTGCAGGGCGTCGAACGATGCCGCCATCATCCCGACAAACGTGATGATCAGGAGAGACAACGGGAATATCTCAGAGTTGCCGAGCGCCACCAGGCAAACCCCGTAGATGATAACAATGCCCATCGCCAGGTAACCCTTGCGCCGGAAGTCCGCCAGCGCCGTGATCAGAACCGAGCCCGCAAGCGACCCGATGCTCGCCATCGCTGTCAACGTGCCAAGCCCGGCGGCCCCGACGCCAAGCACGTCATTCGCCAGCGACGGCATGACCGATTGATAGGTAAAGCCGAAAATCTCGACGACCATCGCGAAGAAAAGCAACGTGGCAACGATCGGGATGCCGAGCAACGCCTTGATCCCGCCGAACGTTCCGGCCAGGAACCCCCTTAACCCACGGGCAGAATCCTCGAGGACGACGCTCGGACGAACCACCATTACGCGGCTCACCGTCAACCCGCCGATCATGAAGGCGACGCCGCCGAGAAAAAAGACGAACCCCGGCCCGAGTGTCTCGATGAGCAGGCCGCCCGTTATCGCCCCCGCCGCGCCGACCGCCCGCGTGGCAACCGAGAGCATCGCAATGCCGTTGGCGGCGTCACGCCGGCCCACAACGTCCACGGCGAGCGCCTGTGACGCCGGCAACTCAAACGCGGCCGTGACGCCGGCCAACCCCACGAGCGCCATCACCGCCCAGATGGCCACATCCCCGTTCAGCGCAAGAAGCCCCAACCCTACGGCGATGGCAACCTTCATTGCGGCGGCGGAGACCATCACGTTACGCCGCGAGTAACGGTCAGCAATCGCGCCGCCGATCGGGCCGAAAAGTAAGTTTGGCGCGCTCCTGACGGCAAAAGAAAGCGCCGTCAGGAACACCGACCCGGTCTGGTCCAGGACAAGCCAGCCGATGGTCAGCCGCTGCATCCAGTTGCCGAACCCGAACAGGAGGCCTGAACTCCAGAGCCAGCGGAAGGCGGGGTTATGGAGAGAGCGGAGCGGTCCGGTATGCACCCGCAACGGACCGCTGTCGCCGGGTCCAGAACCGGGATCGCTCGACGTAACGCTTTCCATAAAAGGACGGCGCCGTGTTCCCGGAGACGTGAACCTGGAAAACAAAGGGCCGGTGATAAACCGGCCCTTTTGAATCGCTTTAAATCTCCCGGCGGGGTACGGCCCCGAACGGCTCCTCCTAGCTCATCCCGAGGTCTTTTTCGACCTCGGTCAAAGCCTCGTCGATGACGCTGACCATGAAGTCAATCTCGTCCTTGTTGATCGTCAGCGGCGGGCAGATGCTGATGATGTCGCCCGCCCTGAAACTGACCAGGTTGCGCTCATACAGCGCCGGCGGGAGTTTCTTCGCCAGCCCGGCGCTGGCGGGGAACGGCGTCTTGGACTCACGGTCACTCACAAGCTCAATGGCGGCAATCAGTCCCATGCCGCCGCGTACGTCTCCCACGGACGGGTGCTCGTACAGCTTCTGCAACTGCTCGTACAGGTAAGTGCCCATCCGGTCAGAGTTGCCGACCAGGTCTTCGCGCTTGAATATCTCAAGGTTCTTGAGAGCGGCGGCGGCCGATACCGGGTGGCCGCCGAAGGTAATCAGGTGCTTGAACGTCCGTGTGTCATCCCCGATAAACGTGTCCGCGATCTTCTTGGTCGCTATCGCCGCGCCCAGCGGCAGGTATCCGCTGGTGATGGCCTTGGCCACGGTCGTGATGTCCGGCTGAATGCCAAACCTC
>JADFRU010000043.1:0-8843 GCA_022561115.1 Chloroflexota bacterium
GACGCAGCGGGCGGACTCGCATCCAAAACCCGTTCGTACGTTCAGGGGCAACATAATGCCGACCAACGTTCTTCTGCCCAAGTGGGGCATGGGCATGAACGACGGCACCGTCGTGAAATGGCTCAAGCAGGAAGGCGACGATGTCAAAGAGGGCGAGGCTCTCTGCGAGATCGAGTCTGCCAAGGTCAACAGTGAGGTTGAATCACCCGGCGCCGGCACCCTGGCTCGTATCGTGGTGCCCGAGGGCATGACCGTCGACACGGGCGTGTTGCTGGCCGTAATCCTCGCCGACGGTGAGGAAGCGACGGACCTGCCCGAACCGATGACCGACGCTCAACCTGCCGCCCCTCCTTCTCCAGCAAGCGGACCCGGCTCCCGGGTCCTGTCGGCGGCCAATCGACCGGCGGGCCGTAAAGAACCGGCTGCGGGGCGCACCCAGGTAACCCCGATCGCACGCAAGATCGCCCGTGAACTCGGGGTCGATCTGGAAACCGTGACCGGCAGCGGATCGGGTGGCCGAATTGTCGAAGAAGACGTCCGGTCGGCCGCTTCAGGCTCCGGGCCTCAAAGCGCTGAAGACGGACCTCCGGTTGCCGAGACGATTCCGCTCAAGGGATTACGGGCGACCATCGCACGCAGGATGACCGAAAGTGGCGCCATCCCGACGGTGACGCTCACCACGGAAGCGGACGTCACCGAGGCTATCGCTATGCAGCGAAAGCTCGTCGGGCAGTGGCGACAGCATCGCCTGCGGCCGCAGTTCCAGGACCTCGTACTATCGGCGACTGCGCGGGCGCTCGCGGACCATCCACGCCTGAACGCCCACTTTGCAGGAGACGAAATACGGATCATCGCAGGGGTCAACCTGGCGTTTGCCGTATCGGTATCCGACGGTCTCATCGTTCCCGTGATTCAGGGCGCTGACAAGATGACGACGCTGGACATTGCCCGGCGAGTGCGCGAGGTGATGTCGCGAGTCAAATCTAACGAACTCCAGATCGATGACATGCGTCACGGGACCTTCTCCGTCACCAACCTCGGAACGGTAGATATCGATGCCTTCGACCCGCTGCTCGACCCGCCGCAGATAGGAATCCTCGGCGTCGGGCGGGTCGTGCAGAAACCGGCGGTGGTAGACGGGGAGATCGTGGCGCGATCGATGTGCTTCCTGAGCCTCACCTTTGACCATCGGGCCGTTGACGGCTACCCGGCCGGTGAGTTGCTCCGCGCCATCGCGCGAAACCTGGCCGAGCCGGGGTGGATGGCCTCCTGATTGCGCCTGATTCCCCCGGGCACTTTGACGCGGCCGTCTGTTCATGATTACCGTCGGCGTCATCGCCAACCCGGCCGCGGGTAAAGACATTCGCCGCCTTGTGGCCGCGGGGAGGGTCGTCTCAAACCAGGAGAAAGCGAACACTCTCCGTCGCGTATTCGCCGGGTTGGTTTCAACCGGTGTTGAGCGTGTGCTTATCATGCCGGACCTGAGCCGCCTGGCGGCGCCGGCGATGGAGGACGTCGCCTCGGACATTGAAGCCAGTTACATCGATATGCCGGGCGTTGACCACCAGGACGGATCAACGCTGGCCGCGCGGATCATGATGTCTGAGGGCGCCGGGTGCATCGTGACGCTGGGCGGAGACGGCACCAACCGGGTCGTGGCGAAGGGCGCTGGCAATGTGCCGATCGTTCCGATCTCGACCGGGACGAACAACGTATTTCCGCAGATGGTCGAGGGCACGCTGGCCGGTATCGCCGCGGGGTCGGTCGCTGCGGGGGTCGATGGTGTGGATGCAGCGATCACCCGGTGCAAGCGGCTTGATGTGTTCGTGAACGATGAAGTGGTCGATATGGCGTTGATCGATGTCGCCGTTTCAACCGAGATGTTCGTCGGCGCCCGGGCGATCTGGGACATGGACACGGTGGAAGAGGTATTTTTGACGCGCGCTGAACCCGCCAGCATCGGCATATCGGCCGTGGGTGCGCGGCTCAGGCCTGTGGCGATCGATGAGCCGGTAGGGCTGCGGATACGGCTCGGGCGGGGCGATGGCCCGACCGCCTGTTCCGTGAGGGCGCCGATCGGGCCCGGCATGGTGCCGGAGGTCGAGGTAGCAGAGTGGGCGATTCTCCGGCCCGGTGAGCGTCACCAGATCGATCGGCGGCCGGGGACGCTGGCCCTGGACGGCGAGCGCGAGGTGATACTCCTCCCCGGAAGGAAGGTCGAAGTGGTTCTTGACCTCGAAGGGCCGCGTGTGGTCAATGTGGCCCATGTTCTTCAACTGCTTGCTCCAACGAGCGACGTAGTCGAATAGAATCTCCTACCCGGGACCAACCGCCCTTGCACTATCCGCATTCTGGGCTTCTGGGCGGGTTTGCACATGTCCGAACCCCTGATGATTCGGGGGAGCGCGCCGTTCGGGCATATTCGCTTGAAGAGGTTGTTATGAGCGAAATTTCTGAACGTGGGTATGCGAACCCCGATGCCCTGGTGTCCACCGGGTGGGTCGCCGATCATCTGAACGACGCGGGCATCAGGATCGTCGAGTCCAACGAGGACCCGCTGGTCTACCCGTCCGGCCATATCTCCAGCGCAGTGAACATCGACTGGGCGGCTGATCTGAACGACCCGCTCCGGCGCGACTACCTGGACAGGGCCGGGTTCGAGGCGTTGATGTCCAGGAATGGCATCGCCAACGACACCACCGTGATCCTGTACGGTGACCGCAATAACTGGTGGGCGACCTACGCGCTGTGGGTGTTCGGGCTGTTTGGCCACACCAACGCGAAGATCATGGATGGCGGACGCATCAAATGGGATGCGGAAGGCCGGCCGACTTCCACCGAGGCGCCTTCATACTCTCCGACGAGCTACACCGCGAACGAACGAGATGACAGGACAACCCGGGCGTTTCGCGAGGACGTAGCGAAGCACCTCGGGGGCAAGATGATCGATGTTCGCAGTCCCGCCGAGTATTCCGGAGAGCGCCTGCACATGGAGGACTTTCCAAACGAGGGAGCGCTACGCGGCGGCCACGTCCCTGGCGCGGCAAACGTTCCGTGGGCAAGCGCCGTGGACACATCGGACGGAACGTTCAAGTCAGCGTCTGAACTCCGTGAGATCTACGAGTCCGGCGCCGGACTCGCATCTGGCGATGACGTGATCGTGTACTGCCGGATCGGTGAGCGATCAAGCCACACCTGGTTCACGCTCACGAATCTGCTCGGGTACAGCAACGTCCGCAACTATGACGGAAGCTGGACAGAGTGGGGCAACTCTGTCGGCGTCCCGATCGAGAGGTAATCCAGGTTGACCACGGACCCGCAGCCCGAAACGCCGGGGGTTCCGGAAGCACTGGAAGAGCTGATGGTCGAGCTCGACTCGCTGGACATGAACGAGCGCGGCCAGATGCTTATCGAGTTGTCGCGGGAGTTCGAAGAGGTGTCGCCCGAGGTGGCGCAGCGCCCGTTTCCGGAGGATCATCGCATTCTGAGATGCGAGTCTGGGGCTTACGTATGGGCGCTGGACCGGGAAGACGGCACGCTGGAATACCAGTTCGCAGTCGAGAATCCACAGGGCGTGTCGGCGCGCGCCCTGTCGGCAATCCTCCAGCAAACGGTGTCCGGGGAGCCGGCTGACAAGATCGCGGGCATCCCCAGCGATATCGCCATCCGGATTTTTGGCGGGTCGTTAACCATGGGCAAGGGCCAGGGGCTGATGGGTATCGTTTCAGCGGTATCACGGGCCGCAAAAAACCGTCTTAACGGGCCCCGGGCGGACTAATACGAGGAAGCCCCGGCCGGGGCCTACCAGATGGACCAGCCGCCATCGACGATGAGGTTGTGTCCGGTAATCCATGCGCCGGCCGGTGACGCCAGCAGAGCGATCGCGCCCTTCAGGTCATCGGCGACGCCCGTTCGCTGAAGCGGGATGGCGACGCGCGAGCGTTCGATGTGGCCCTCGTCCGTAGTTGCCTTCGGGACCTGGCCCGGGCTTATGGAGTTGACGGTGATGCCGTACTCGCCCAGCTCGGCGGCAAGCCCGCGTGTCAGGTTCAATATGCCGCCCTTCGCCGCCTGGTACGGCGGTCCTGAGCGACGGAAGGTCGGAAGGTCGTCGTACATCCGTTTGTCGGAGGCCAGGAAGCCGTGGATTGAGCCCAGGGTGATGATGGCCCCCCTGCGCTCAGGGATCATCACGCGGGCCGCAGACTGGGCGCATATGTATGTGCCGGTCAGGTTCAGATCGACGGTCCGGCGAAACTCCTCGATATCCGCGTCGGGGAGATACGTGGTGGTAAAAGCGCCCCCGGCGTTGGCCACCATCACGTCCAGCCGGCCGTGATCGCCCATGACCCTGCCGACGATGGCATCGACCTGGCTCTCGTAGGTGACATCGCAGCCGAGTCCGGTGACATCGAGCCCCTGCCCCCGAAGTTCCCTGGCGGTCTCTTCGCACAACTCCGCTCGGCGGCTGGCGATGTAGACCGAGGCGCCAAGTTCAGCGAGGGCGCTCGCCATGGCGCGTCCCAGGTGCGTGCCGCCGCCTGTCACGATCGCGGTGCGGCCGGTCATGTCCAGCATCTCAAGGACCGTGGGCATAAAGCGCTCCGTCTGTCAGCCGGGGGATGGGTTTCGTGGGCCGGAGTTGTCGGGTTACGGACGATACCCGGCCTGACCGGTAACAAAGGGGCCGGGCTCAGGGGGCCTGGAACGCGTGGCGCAACTTCAAGGTGCGTTCGGCCCGGTCGTACCAGCCACGTGGCGAGACCTGCGAGGTGTGGAGGTAGCAGCGGACCCGAACTTCATCGCTGCCGTCGGTGAACTCGAGAACCCGGGACATCGGATAGCCGGTGCGGTTCCTGTCCATGTGCCAGCGGGTCAGCGCAGCAACGTTGACGAAGTTCACACCCCACTTCGTCTCGATATGTGATCGCCCGTTGAACCGATCGTCCGGGTGAGCGTGGGTGTGTGCGCCGAGCCATATGTCCATAGCCGGCGCGCCCCGAGAGTGGGCATCGGCCATTACGCCTTCTATGCGACCCGTATCCGGCTCTCCTCCGACCCAGTACAGGTACGATGCGCCGATGGGCGCGCCGCGCTCGAACCGCCCGTGATACAGGTTGTCCACGCCCTCCCAGTCACCCGATCCAACGGTGGTTTCCTTCAGCATGTGGTGGTGCGCCGATATGACGATCTTGTCGCGGTTGGATGCGAGCTGGTCGCGCCACCACTCGAACGTCTCCGAGGAGATCGCTCCAGCCGGGTAGCCGCCGAGTTCGTCACGCCCGACGGGTGGGCCACCGTCGTTCCGGTCTCCCATCACCAGGAAAACCAGGTTTCCGGCCTTGAACGAATAGCGCTCCCACGTGCCGTCGACCGGGAACGGTCTGCGCCGGGCATCGACCCCGGAGTGCGCTGTGTTATCGCCCGTCGGGTCGAGCCACTTCTTGAACCACCATTGCTGTGGCTCTGAAGGCCCCGAGGCGTCGTGGTTCCCGACCAGGTCGTAAACCTGCTCCCGCCGGTGTTTCTTGAGGGCCCCGTACTGCTTGACGATCTCCCGGCCCTCGGCATCGCCGGGCGGGGACTGCGTGCCCGAGAAGTCACCCAGGTTGAGCGCTATGTCCCAATCGAACCCGCCCGATCCTTCCGACTGTTCAATCGCCTCGGCGAGACTCCGGCGGCCGTCACCTTTGCCCAGGTCAGATCCGACGTGGGCATCGCTCATCGCCCACAGAACGAAACGATCTCCGGCAGGCGGCATCGGTTTTGCTCTCCTGCGACTCAACAGCGAGGCGCGTCAAAGTGGCTAACGCTTGAAGCGCCCGTCGCGGCCCGCCCGGTCTCTGAACCCGCGGTGACGGCGTTCAATCAACGCGCGTCATGCTGTAAAAGAAGCGGAAGAACTTGCCGACGGCCCATCCGAACATAGCGCCGACGGACGCCCCGATGAGCGCCAGCACTATCGTCCAGAACGGCGAGACTCTGCAGGAGAACTGGGCTATGCAGTAGAAATAGGAGTTGATCAGGTACCCGCCGGTGAAAGACGCGCCGACGATCATTCCGGCGACAACGGTCCAGTGCGGCTTGCCTATCTGAAAGCGTCTCCGGCGACCGCCGCTCCCCAGATTTCCGGTATCCCCGGTATCCAGGGTAGAAAAGGAGGCGTCTGTGTTGTGTTGTTCTGTCATATGAATACCGGTGTGGCCGATTACCTCGACATTGCGTACGCATCGGCGCGTAGATCGGACGCGGGGGTTACCGTCCCGGCATCATGGTCAAGAGTGATGCCGCAAACGTCGCCCGTGGCACGCGCCCAGTCGTCGATTCGGTTTACAAGGTGTCCCCGGCGGGAAAGTTCCTCCGCCGTAGCGTGATCGATCCGGCCCTCAAGGTCCAGCCGGCCCGGGTAGTAGGCGTGCGGCCAGAACGAGTCCGGGAAGCTTTTCGACTGGAATCGCGGGGCCTCCGCCGCCTGTTGCGGCGTCATCTCAAACACCGCCTGGTTGAGGAAGAACTGCAGGGTTGTCTGCACCTGCGCGTCGCCTCCCGGTGTACCGAACGGCATCCACGGGCGACCGTCTTTGAACGCAAGGAGGGCGTTAGGGGTGAGACGGGGACGCTTGCCCGGCGCGAGCACCGACGGATGCCGGGGATCAAGCCATGACTGGGTGCCACGGCCGGACGGTGTGAACCCGAGGCCACGGATAATGGGCGCCATGCCGATCGTGTCGCTGGGCGTCGCTGAGAACATGTTGCCCCAGCGATCAACCACGCAGGCGTAGTTGGTGTCCCCCTCCGTCCCTGCGGCGAGCGGCTCGGGCGGTTCGTAGTCATAATCCGCTGGCGCAGACCGGCCCTCGAAGCGCCAGGGATCTCCCGCAGCCGGCATCGAGGGGGCAGCAGCCTCAAGATCGATCTGTGAGCGCCGTTCGCTGGCGTAGGCCGGGTCCAGGAGGCCCTTTATCGGCACATCGACCATGTCCGGGTCACCGAAAAAGGCGTCGCGGTCGGCGAACGACAGCTTGACGGTTTCCGCGAGCACATGGATGTAGTCAGCGGAGTTGTGACCCATCGAGAGAAGATCGTGCCCGTCCAGTATCTGGATGGCCTCGGCGAATGACGGCCCCTGGCACCATGCGCCGCAGGTGTAGACCTGGAACTCCCCGGCAGGGCCGGTAAACCTTCCGGATTCCGGTGCTTCGCGGCCTACATGGAACGAGGCCATGTCGTCCATCGTCAAGAACCCGCCGCCCTCCTGGACGGCGGCCACGATCTCCTCGCCGATCTCACCTGTATAGAACAGGTCGCGGGCAGCGCGAATCGCGGCCTCGCGTCCCCGGCCAGCGGCGGCGCGCTCGGCGTCGATTAGCCGCTCGAAGGTGCGCGCCAGGTCTGCCCGGATCAGACGTTCACCGGCCCTGACCGGCCTGCCGTTCGGCGCGAATAACTCGACGGTGGAAGGCCAGTCCCGGAAACTTTCGTACGCGGCTGCGATGCGCCGTCCGACGGCCTGGCTGACCGTAAAACCGTTCCGGGCCAGCTCAAGCGCCGGTGTGATCACCTGTTCCAGCGTCATCGTGCCGTGATCTGCCAGCGCCATGAGCCAGGCGTCCGGCGCCGCGGGTACGATCACCCGTTCCATCCCGGTCGGGATGTCCCCGCCGCGGTCCTCAAGGAAATGTTCAAGGGTGGCGTTGCCGGGCCAGCGTCCCAGGCCGGACAGCGTGAAAACTCGATCAGCCCCGGCATCGTAAATTACGATGGGCGCTACGCCGCCAAAGCTCGTGTTATCCGCGACGACGACGTTGATGGCGATGCCGGTCGCAACGCCTGCATCGATAGCGTTGCCGCCCTGTTCCAGGATGCGGAACCCGGCGGCGGTGGCAAGATAGTGGCCGCTCGAGACGGCGTGCGTGTCCCCGGCCAGGTCCGGGCGGTAGGACGTGATGCCGGTCGCCTTATGGTTTGTAGCGTAACTGGTGGCCATTGCCGTTTCCGTTCGCTAGATACGGTCCAACATTGCGGGCCCAAACGGCGCCGATCACCGATGGCCCGGTCGAGTGTAATCCAATATCTGCTCACAGCCGGTGGCGCGGCGCGGCGCCGGGGCGATAGTCTGTGATGGCTCGACCCCGGCCAACTGGAGGCGTATTTGACATCTCATTCGGCGAAGATCCTCGTCGTAGATGACGACCCGGAGGTTCTCGCCGTGGTGGAACAGCGGCTGAAACTGGCCGGATACAGGGTGGAAGCTGTCGAGACTTCGCGGGAGGCCCTTCGCTCTTTTTTCGAGCAGAAGGCCGATCTTGCGTTGCTGGATGTCGGGTTGCCCGATATCGACGGTTTTGAGCTGTGCAGCAGAATCCGGGAGGTGTCTGACATCCCGGTGATCTTCCTTACCGGTCGCGGCACTGAAACGGACCGTGTGCGCGGGTTGAGGGCGGGCGCGGACGACTACATCGTCAAGCCGTTCGGGGCCGAGGAGCTGCTGGCACGGGTCGAGGCCGCCCTTCGCCGCGCCTCGATGGCCGCGGTCGGCCCGCCAAACGAGAGTTACTCGGATGGCGAGATCACGGTCGATATCGATGCCCATGTCGTGACGTTGAGGGGGACTGAAATCTCGCTCTCACCCCATGAGTACCGGATGCTGCTCGCGTTTGTGCGGCACCCAAACCAGGTGCTCAGCCAGGACCAACTCCTGGATATGGCGTGGGGTGCGGACGCGCTGGAGGCGTCACGGGATAGCGTAAGGCTGTACGTGGGGTACCTTCGAGCCAAGATCGAACGTGACCCACGAAAGCCGCAGCTCATCCGGACCGTTCGGGAGTTTGGCTACTCTTACC
>JADFRU010000385.1:0-2240 GCA_022561115.1 Chloroflexota bacterium
CGAGCGTTCCGACGTCGTGTCCGCCGAGCCCTGCTATGCGCCGCTGCAACTCTTCGTCATCGAAGTCAGTGACGCAGCGTTCGATATCGCCACGCAGGCGGCGGGTTGTCTCCAGCAGCCGGGTTCGTACCTCGGCGGCCGGCGCCACCAGCATCGCCTGGTACTCCTGGTTGGGCATGTCGTCGATGCGTGTACGGAGCGCCTCGCCGCCCGGCAGTTCCATCAGCTCGGTCAACTTGTCTCCGTACTTGGCGACGACCACGTTCCAGCCGTTGACCCGGAACATCTCCATGAACCGGGTGACGCGGATGCCCGGCACCACGCGATCGAGGCTCTGGCGGTTGAGGTCCACGATCCACGTGCACCGATCGAGGCCCTGTATGGCGGGCTCTGTGACCGTCTCCCATATGGATCCCTCGTCCAGCTCCGCATCGCCCATATGGGCGAAGAAGCGCCCTGAAGTAGGCTCCAGCCCGTGGCCGTCAAGATAATCGCGAACGAGCGCCCCGAACGTGACGGCGCCCGGGGACAGTCCGACCGACCCGGACGAGAAGTCCGGTTTGTCGGGGTCCTTGGTCCGGCTCGGGTACGCCTGCAACCCGCCGAACTCCCGGAGGGTTGGCAGGTACTTCACGTCCAGGTTCCCGAGCAGGTACTGGATGGCGTGGTACACGGGGGAGGCGTGCGGCTTGATCGCCACCCGGTCGTTAGCGGTCAGGGTTTCAAAGTAGAGCGCGCTCAGGATGGCCACTGAAGAGGCCGACGATGCCTGGTGGCCTCCGACCTTTGAGCCGTCCTCACTCTCACGGACGTTGTTGGCCCAGTGGATAATCGCAGTGGCCAGCCACAGCACCCGGTCACGGGTGTTGTCCCGAATGACCTGGACCTGGGACCTTGCGGGAGGGTTCACGGCGACCATCGATAACCTCTAATTCAGACCGGCGATCGGCCCAAATGACATGAGCGGACGCACCAACGCGTTAATCGAAGCGTAGCTTGGTCGCGATGTTACACGCGACAGGCTTGCGTAACCTGCGCCCGGCGCGTTCCCGAGTGCGTTCTTTGGTTGCGTTCCCCTATTGCGTTCCGGGGGTCCGTTCCGTGTCTAGACAGGGCTAGATGGGATCAACCCCGCCGCCGCCTCTCCGCACGATAAACTCGGTGCATCTGAGCGGCGCCGTCCGGTCACGCCCGGGGTTGGCAGCTGGGAGTACGACCGGGATTGCCCCGAAAGAATCCAAGAGGAACCTTTGAAAACGCCATGAGATTTGACCGGCTGGACATCTATCACGTCGCCATGCCCCTCATATACCCGTGGCGCACATCGTACGGCGAGGACTACGAGATCCACGCGGTGCTCGTGCGCGCCACAAGCGGCGAGCATGTCGCGTGGTCCGAGTCGTCACCGCTTTACGCCCCCACCTACCTGACCGAGAGCGCGGGCGGCGTTTTCCATCTCGTGTCAGAGATCATGGGCCCGCAGATCGTGGGGCGTGAATTCGAGAGCGCGGAGGATCTGAACCGGGCCCTGTCGGTATTCAAGGGCAACACCTTCGCCAAGGCGTCACTTGAGATCGCGTGGTGGATGCTTCAGTCAGAGATAACCGGCACGCCGTTGCACCGGCTGCTGGGCGGAGAAACGCGCGAGGTGGTGGCGGGGGCTGACTTTGGCATACAGGATTCGATCGACATGCTCCTCGGCAATATCCAGGTGGCGGTCGATGCCGGGTTCCCGCGGATCAAGCTGAAGGCAGCGCCCGGTTGGGACCTGGAGATGCTGAAGGCCGTGCGGGGCGCATTCCCGGACACCGTGTTCCATATCGACTGCAACGGCGGCTACTCGCTGGACGACCTGGCGATGTTCAAGGAGATCGACAAGATAGGGCTGGCGTTCATCGAGCAGCCGCTGGCGTTCGATGATCTGCTGGACCACGCCGAGCTGGCGAAGAAGATCGAGACGCCGATCTGTCTCGACGAGAGCGCCATCAGCGTGCGGGCTGTCGAGCAGGCGCTTCGGATCGGCGCGGCCAGCTACATAAACATCAAGCCCGGCCGTGTCGGGGGCCTGGCGAACTCTGTCGCCATCCACGATGTCTGTCGTGACGCCGGTGTGCCCGTCTGGATCGGCGGCATGCTGGAGAGCGCCCTGGGCGCAGCGATCTGCGTTGAGCTGGCCACCCTGCCCAACTTCACCTACCCGGGTGACCTGTTCCCATCTTCCCGTTTTTACGAGCGTGACC
>JADFRU010000386.1:0-2234 GCA_022561115.1 Chloroflexota bacterium
ACGGCCGGACCCGGCGCGTGGGTCGAGTATCTGCCGCAAGGAACGATAGTGTTCAACGGCGCCCGGTTCCGGCGTGTCACCACGATCAACGCGTCGCCAGACGCGCGTGTGATGGCGGGCGAGGCGCTGTCGCTGGGCCGCTTCGCTCGCGGCGAACGATTCACGGCCGGGCTGTTGCATGACGGCTGGCGAGTCCGGGTAAACGGCAGGCTTACCTGGGCCGACGCGCTCCATCTGTCTGACGCTGATGGGAACGGCATCGCCTCCGCGCTTGACTCGTTGGCCGGGTTCGCGGGAATGTGCGGTTACGCAACGTTCATCTATGTCGCCCCGGACGCGGCTGAACGGCTCGTCGCGGCACGGCGATTTCTGAACGACGCGCCGGAGTTCGTCCGCTCGGGCGCAACGTCATTCGACGGGTTGCTGCTCGTCCGCTGGCTTGGCCCGGACCCGAGCGCTGTCCGCGGAGCGCTTGGACATTTCTGGGCGCGGTTCCGCGCCCTGGCCGGTGGCAGGTCTGAGCGGCTGCCCGCCATCTGGAACGCTTGAAATATACGAATAACGAGGTGGGAACTTGGACCTGACACCGAGAGAGAAGGACAAGCTGCTCATCGCCATGGCGGCGATGGTGGCGCGCCGGCGCCTGGAGCGCGGCGTGAAGCTGAACTACCCGGAGGCGGTCGCGCTGATATCCGACTTCGTGGTGGAAGGGGCGCGGGACGGCCGCACGGTGGCGGACCTGATGTCAGCCGGGGCGTCGGTGCTGACGCGGGACCAGGTGATGGACGGAATCGCCGAGATGATCGACGACGTACAGGTAGAGGCGACTTTCCCGGACGGCACCAAGCTGGTCACCGTCCACGAGCCGATCCGTCGCACCGGAGCCAGCGCATGAGCAAGCTCGGTCCCGTGAATTCGATAATCCCGGGCGAAATCATCACCCCGGACGGAGAGATCACGCTAAACGCGGGCCGTCCATCGATCACGCTGGAGGTCGCCAACACCGGCGACCGGCCGGTGCAGGTGGGCAGTCACTATCACTTCTTCGAGACAAACGCCGCGCTGCGGTTCGATCGCGCCGCGACGCGCGGCTTCCGGCTCGACATCCCGGCCGGTACGGCGCTGCGGTTTGAGCCGGGCCAGTCACGCTCCGTGTCGCTCATCCCCTACGCCGGATTGCGGCTCGTTTACGGGTTCAACGGCGGCGTAATGGGGCCGCTTGATGACACCTCGCCCTCCGGAAATGAAGGGTCGTAAGCGATGCCGTTCCAGATGAGCCGGCGCGCCTATGCCGGGATGTTCGGCCCCACCGTGGGCGACCGGGTCAGGCTTGCAGACACCGAGCTGTTCATCGAGGTCGAGGAGGACCGGACGGTGTACGGCGAGGAGGTGACGTTTGGCGGCGGCAAGGTTATCCGGGACGGCATGGGGCAGTCACAGTCAACGCGTGCGGAGGGCGCAGCCGACACCGTCATCACCAACGCGTTGATCCTGGACCACTGGGGCATCGTCAAGGCGGACATCGGGCTGCGAGACGGCCGGATATCGGCGATCGGCAAGGCCGGCAACCCGGACGTGCAGCCGGGTGTCGATATCGTGATCGGGCCCGGAACCGAGATAATCGCCGGCGAGGGCAAGATCGTCACCGCGGGCGGGCTGGACGTTCACATCCACTTCATCTCGCCGCAGCAGGTGGACGAGGCGCTCTACTCTGGCATCACGACGCTGATGGGCGGCGGCACGGGGCCTGCGACCGGGAGCAACGCCACGACGGCGACCCCGGGCGCCTGGCACATCGGCCGCATGCTACAGGCGGCGGAAGGGTTGCCGGTCAACCTGGGTTTCTTCGGCAAGGGCAACGCTTCCCTGCCTGCGGCTCTTGAGGAGCAGGTGCGCGCCGGGGCGTGCGGCTTGAAGTTGCACGAGGACTGGGGGACCACGCCCGCCGCCATCGACAATTGCCTGGCCGTGGCTGACGCGATGGATGTGCAGGTGATGATCCACACCGACACGCTGAACGAGTCCGGGTTCGTCGAGAACACGCTCGCTGCCTTCAAGGGCCGCACTATTCACGCCTTCCACACGGAGGGGGCAGGTGGCGGTCACGCGCCGGACATCATCCGGGCGTGTGGCGAGCAGAACGTGATCCCGTCATCCACCACCCCAACGCGGCCGTTCACGGTACAGCCGTTGTACGAGCACCTGGACATGCTGATGGTGTGCCACCACCTGGA
>JADFRU010000387.1:0-2231 GCA_022561115.1 Chloroflexota bacterium
GGTTCGATGGCAAGTTTGCGATCCACCCCGCTCAACTTGACGTGATCAATAACGGGTTCACGCCGGACGATGAAGAGATAGCCAATGCGACCCGCATCGTGGACGCGGCGGCTGTCGCGGAAAAGCAGGGTATCGGAGCTACGTCTCTGGACGGGAAAATGATTGATCGACCGACCATAGTCCGGGCGCGCGCCCTGCTGGACCGTAACGCCTGACCCGTACCGTAATGCCTGACGCGTAATCCGGACGCTCCCGGACGCTCCCGGGCACTTCCGGACGCTCCCGGACATTCAAGGAAGCTCAGGGCTCGATCCTCGACAGCACCCCGTCCTCGACCAGCCGGAACTCCGGGAATGAAGCGGCAACAGCGTCGGCTTCATAAAGGGGCCTGATGCCCAGGTTGTGGTCGATGATGGCGAACACACGCGCCTGCAGACCCGTTGGCCGGGTATCCGGCATCCTGTCCGGGAACTGCCGTGCAAGATCGTCCCAGTACCAGTCGAACACGATGTGCGGTACCGACACCGGCATCACCTCGCGCCCGGGCTCGGCGACGTATGACTGGTACCAGAGGCTGAACACCGTCTCTTCTCTGCGGGTGAACACGATCGATTCCGGCCCCATCACCTCAAACGCCGCCTCAACGTAGTCAGCCGCCTCGCGATCATCGCTCAGGTCGAGCCGGGCGTAGTTCGTGACGAGCGAGAAGCCCGGCACCACGATGATTATGATCACGACTATGGCGCCTGCGATCACGCCGCGCCGGGCGGTTCGGAGGACGGGCAACGCCTTCCGTAACTCGTCGACCCCGGCAAACAGGCGCAACGTTCCCGCCGCCATCCACACGGAGAACAACATGAACGCGGGAATCAAGTAGATGAAAGAGTCAACCGTGCGGTACGTGACGGCGTACACGACCAGTAACGTCATGGCCGCCACCTGGGCGACGACGAACGATCTCCGGGCTGCCCATACCGCGGTCACTCCGGCCAGACCGAGCAACACGCCGAAGAACGCGAACTGGGCGAGCAGGAGATCGGCCGAGGTGATCAGTCGATCAAATAGATCTTCCAGGCCGACACCGAAGGCGTAACCCTGGTATACGGTCCCACTGACCATCCACCAGAAGCCCTGCAGGGTGTCTGGATGGCCCCAGTTGAGCGCCGGGGCCTGGGATGAGGCTATCGGGGCGTAGGCGTACACGCTTAGACCCAGGACGCCGCCCATGACGATGGGTAACGCGTGGCCCGGCCGCAGCTTTCGGGCTCCACCTCCAACCAGCCCCCACACCAGTAACGGGACGATCAGAGCGGCGATTGTCAGGTGATTTCCGAGGGCGATGCCCCACAGCAGGCCGATGCCGAGTCCGAAACGCCAGCTCAATTCACCGGCTCGTTGACGGTCTCGCAGGCCCAATGCCGCCAGTAACGTCGCCGACACGAACAGCGCGTTCAACGCATAAACCTCGGTGACGGTGGCCTGTGACCACAGCTCGCGTGAGGCGGCTAACGAGAGGCTGGAAACCCCGGCGGCGATGAGCACATACCGGTCGTGGAGGCGTTCAGCGAGGGGCAGAGTCCGCAGGATCTGTACCGTTGCCACGAAAAGCAGTCCGATAGCGGCGGAAGCCGTTAACGCGGAGAACAGGTTTCCGCGAAACGCCTCGCTGCCGAATGGCACGATCGCGGAAAATCCACGCAACGCCAGCAGGTAAGTCGGGTACCCGGTCGGGTGTGGGATCCCCCAGGTGAACGCCGCTGTGAGGAGATCACCACCGTCCGAGGCGGAGTTGTTCCAGGTGAGCCCCGGAGCCAGGGTGAGACCGTAGAGAGCAAACGCCAGGATAGCGACGCCCAGCGCCGCCAGGCTGACCCGATGTCTGTAAATAGCGCCGTACCGGCGTCCGCCGGTTGGCGCTGAGAGGACGGTCATCTACCTGTCCGTAGCCGTTGTGTGATGCGAGCGTCCGATGTCTGCCGGGCCCGGGCCCAGATCGGAGCGAAGAAAAGTCGGTCACAAATGAAAAGGAGGCCCGGATTAACCGCGCCCCCTTTTCGATTTCTGCGTGTCAGTTGACGCGCCTGCGCCGACCGTTATCCGGCTGCGGTCGCCTTACGCTGGCGTCGGATGTAGAACCCTCCGCCTACGATCAGCAGCAACCCCAGGGTCGTTAGGACGATTGCCTGCGTGTTTGTTGGCGCCACGTCACCGGCCTACGGGAGCACCGCTCC
>JADFRU010000388.1:0-2221 GCA_022561115.1 Chloroflexota bacterium
CGGGTGCCGGTGAAGCGATATTCTCTGCCCTGTACAGGGAGTGGTGCCGATTACCCGGGCGGCGCGAGACGACGCTCCACACGGTGGTTGTTTTCGCGGACGACGCGCCGTCCCACGACGACCTCGTGCGGACCGGGTTCGGACGCCATCTGATCGATGGCGGCCGGGAGGTTGGCGCGGTTGAGCCGGTTGACCTACGGCTGCGGGATCGCCCGGGCGTAGATGTCTCACGGCCAACTCTCAAAGAGCTCGACCGGGTAAACGAGATGGAGGCGGAGCTGAACGCCCACCTGAACTCGGCGCCGATCTTCCGTCCAAAGACGCCCGGCGGCGGCCATGTGTACGACCGGACGTGGATCGAAAGGCCGTCAAAGGGTCTGTGGGTCAGCCGCACCGGGAATCGATCCGGGGGCGAGATAACGGGCTTCATGAGCGCCGAGTGCGGGGCGCAGGAGCCAGAGTCCCTCATGTCTCCGCCTGTGCCGCACATCACGGGCGCTTTCCTGTCGCAGGATCATCGCGGGTCCGGCGCAGCGAACGCCCTTCTCGGCGCGTTGCTCGGGTGGGCCGCCGAGTCCGGATGGAAATCCTGCACGGTGGATTTCGAGACCTCGAATCCTGAGGGGGCGGCGTTCTGGCTCGGTCCCGCCGGGTTCGAGCCGTTGCTGTACACAATGGCGCGCAGGTTGGACCCGCGGTACGCCAGCACCGCATAGGAATCAGGTGATTGGCCCGCGGCTCCGTCGCGAATCTCTAGAAACGGACACGCTATCTTCCGTCTTCCCGAGCGAAGCCGAGGGATGTACACCGGGAGGGTGTCCGGCGGACGAATACCGATTTCGCCGAACCCTGGACCTCCCTCACCCCGGCCCTCTCCCACCGGGAGAGGGGGAGATCGCCCCCCTACGACGCATCGCTTGACAGTCGCGGGGTATGCTGCGTTCCCGCCCGACCGGGCAGCGCCTAACAACCCATTGAGGATCACCCAAAAATGACCACGGTTGTCCTGTGCATCGATGGTTTCGACCCCGAGTACCTTGAGGCATGCGAGACGCCGAACCTGCGGGCGCTGGCCAGAAACGGCTTCTTGAAGACCGGCGAGAGCATGATGCCCTCGGTCACCAACGTGAACAACGTGTCGCTGGTGACGGCCAACTACCCGGAGGTCCACGGCATCAGCTCCAACTACCGGCTGGTGCGCGAGACGGGCGAGGAGGTGTACATGGAGTCCGGCGAGTACATCCTCGCCGAGACCCTGTTCCAGCGGGCGGCGCGGCTCGGAAAACGGTCGGTGATGGTGACGTCAAAGGACAAGTTGCGCACGCTGCTGTCTGACGGAGCGACGGTGCATGCATCATCGGAACAGCCGCCTGACTGGGTGGTTGAAGGGGTCGGCGAGCCGCCGCACATCTACTCGCTTGAGGTGAACGGCTGGGCGGTGCGGGCGGGCAATTTCATCATGTCACAGGCGGATGAGCCGTACGACGTGGTGTACATCACGACCACCGACTACGCGATGCACACCTACGCGCCGGACGAGCCGGAGTCACAGGAACATATGACGATCCTGGACAACGCCATCGGCGACCTC
Organism: Chloroflexota bacterium; assembly: GCA_022561115.1. GTDB lineage: Bacteria > Chloroflexota > Dehalococcoidia > Lucifugimonadales > Lucifugimonadaceae. The sequence continues at coordinate 1,592 of JADFRU010000388.1, forward strand.
GTGGAGGCTCATCCCGGCGTCACGCTGCTGCTGACGGCAGACCACGGCATGTCCCGGAAGACACGGATGGTGGACCTCAAAGCAACCCTGGGCCGTTACGGGATTTCGGCCAACCCGGTGCCGATCATCAAGGACCGGTACACGGCGCACCACTCCAACCTGGGCGGCTGCATATTCGTCTACCTGGACGATCCCTCACAGGTCAGCGAAGCGCTCAAAATCCTGCGCGGAACCGACGGCGTGGAGGAGGCGTTAGAACGGTCCGAAGCGGCATCAAAGTACCGGCTGTACTTTGACCGGCTGGGTGACATCGTCGTCAACGCGGAGCCTGACGCCGTGTTCGGGGACCCGTCAGAGATCGATATGCCGCCGCGATTGCGGTCACACGCATCGGTTCACGAACGGGCGATTCCGCTGCTTGGTTACAACGGCGATTTCGACGGGTTCAGGTTTGAGCAGAACCTGGATATCGGGCGTTACATCTTTGAGAAGGTGCTGCCGGAAGTCGCACCGTAGCGGCGTATCGCGTTACGCCCGGCCGGACGCGTTGTCGCGGCCTGTAACCACCCCCGAACCACCGCCTGAATGAGGAGGGGGACGTTTTACGCATCTTCCGGAACGGGATGGAGC
>JADFRU010000044.1:0-8676 GCA_022561115.1 Chloroflexota bacterium
GGACGGGATCGAGTCAACCGCGAACACGACGTCCGTCGTGGCGAGCACGATGATGACCATGAGCATCGGCGTGGCAGCCAGCGCCCCACTGCTGAGACGCGTCAGCATTTTCTGGCCGTCGTAGTCTTCGGAGACCTTGAAGAATCGCCTGGCCAACCGGAGTGCGATGTTCCGCCCCGGATCTACCTCTGAGTTCCCGGATGTTGCCAGTTTGTATGCCGTGTACATGAGGAACGCGCCAAGTATGTACACGACCGGCGAGAATGCGTTGATGACTGCGACGCCCGCGGTAATGAAAATGGCTCGCGCTAACAGAGCGCCCACGATGCCCCACAGCAGGGCGCGCATCTGGTACTGCTTCGGCACACCGAAGTATGAAAAGATCACCAGGAAGACGAACAGGTTGTCGATGCTGAGCGCGCGCTCGACGATGTAGGCCGTGAGGAAGTCCGTGCCCTCGCCCCTGGAGCCGAAGACGTAAATCGCGGCGTTCACGGCGAACGCGACGGCGGTCCAGAAGATAGTGCCGAGCACGGCTTCCCGCATCGTCACGGTTCGTGCTCTGCCCAGAACGACAAGGTCCAGGAACAGAAGCACCACGAGCAAGGTGTTGAACGAAACCCAGACCCAGATCTGATCAGAGAGCATTGTTACCGTTCGTTCCCCGGGCGCGGGAAGACAGGGTTGAAGTGGACATCAACAAACATGAAGGGGCAGAGACGGTCCTTGGACGTTCGCCGGAAGGCGCTCGCGTATCAATTGGGCGGTCGCCCAGGGCGTCTATCTTGATCTCCAGTCGTGGGGCATGTGTCAAGCAGTGATGGCACTGCCATCTCCGTAAGACGTCCCCATATACAAGCGGGACGTCCGGTCAGCTTGCCTTCATGATCTCGTACTGTTTGGAACCGGCCGGCGTCACCACCGTGACGGTGTCTCCGACGGATCGTCCGATGATCGCTCCGCCAACTGGAGAGCCGCTGGACATTTTGCCGGAAAGCGGATTGGCCTCGTCCGGGTGGACAAGCTGGCAGGCGGTGGCCCGGCCGGTGCTGAGGTCCTTGATGGTGACTCGCCCGCCCAGCCGCACTATGCCTTTTTCGCGAGCGCCGTTCTTTTCGTTGATGATCTCGGCGCCACGGAGGGTTTCTTCGATCTCGCCGATCTTCAGGCTGACCATGCCGTGAGCCTCACGGGCCGCCTCTAACGGGGCGTTTTCCCTGACGTCCTTGTCGGCGGCAGCCTTGCGAATGTCCTCTGAAAAACCGGTCCGCTGGATCAGGAGGCTAGCCAGTTGTTTCTTCATCTGCTGGTGTCCGGATTTCGTCAGCCGGACGCCCTTTCCGCCCGCCCGCCCGCCCGCCCGTGCTCCGGTGGCGGAACCTCGGCCGCGACGAAGCCGCAGATGCTGGGCCAGGTTGACGTCGATGTGGCCCTTCTTTCTCAGATAGGCCAGGAAAAGTTTGACCACGGCCAGGCGATCCACGGCGTCCGGTGCGGTTCCGTGCGCGCCGATGTGGTCACTGTAATCACCGATCTCGGGTGGAGCCAGGGAACCCAGTGAGCGATCGTTGCCAAGCCACTTGACGAACCTGCCGAGTTCGGCGCTTGAGGCCGGCCGGTCTTCGTCGGCGATGGTTGCCGTGTAGTCCCGGAGCGCCTCGGCGACCGTGTCAGGGTCGACCAACTCCGTGTTGCTTCCGTTATCCTTTGACTTAGCAACCATAAAATCCGTCGCACTCCTGACATTTGAGGGGCTGTCGTCCGGCGATTTGTGCCGGGACCCCTACAACTGATTCTAGGAACGCTGCCATAGGCCGTCAAGAAAACAGGTACGAAATCCGGTTTCGATGGTGTGGCCGGCCGGATATAATCTTCGAGTTAAATTGAGAGTTAGCTGATCGATGCCCAAACGTACTTACCAGCCAAAAAAAAGAAGGCGCTTCCGTGTCCACGGATTCAGGTTGCGCATGAGAACCGTCGGCGGCCGCAGGGTTCTGAGCAGGCGGCGCGCACGCGGACGGACTCGCCTTACGGTCTGATCCCTGCGACGCAGCGGATCGCGTGGGATAGCTGATGCACAGATCGGCCAGGCTTCAAAAGAGCGCGGAGTTCGGTAACGTCCGCAAACACGGGCGCCGGGTCGGCGACAGTCTCATAGCATTTGGAGTGGTCCGGGCAGACGGTGATACGACCCGTTTTGGACTGGCGGTCAGCAAACGGGTGGGCGGCTCGGTAACGAGAAACAGGGTGAAGCGCAGATTGAGGGAGTGCCTCACATCGCTGGAGATCCCCGCCGGGTATAACATCGTCGTATCGGCGCGACCGGCTGCGGCGAAAGCGGATTACCATATGTTGTTATCGTCGGTCAGCCGACTGGCCCTGCGAGCCGGGGTTCTACTGCCGGAGGCGGCGACGCCAGATGGCACAGACCCGGCTGAAAATTACCACCGGCGCACGGAGTCTCACCGCCCGGTTACCGAACACAAGGTGACCCGGCGCAATGTCAAAAGGGATACGGACTGAAAATGCGTCGACCGGTAATCCTGCTACTGAAGGGGTACAAGAGAATAATTTCGCCTTATCTGTCCTCTCAGTGCCTGTACGAGCCAACGTGTTCCGTCTACGCTCAGGACGCCGTACGCGAACACGGCGTAATCAAAGGCATCCGCATGACGTTCAAACGTCTGGGACGATGTCATCCCGGGCATGAAGGCGGGTACGATCCAGTCCCGGCGGTTGGAGCCGCCGAACCTGAAGCCGGCCCAGGGCGCACCGGACACAGCGCCTGAACCTGAAGAAGCCGCAGCACATCCCGCTCGCCGCCCGCCGCAACAGCGCCCGGTTGAAGTGAGCGCCTCGAATCCATCCGGAGAAACACCTCGCCCTTAAACAATCACCTGCAGAAGAAGCGCACCTCCCGGCCTCTCTCCCTCGCCATCCTTCTGTTTGCATCAATTTTCATTCTTGCCGCCTGTATCGGGGACCAGAACCCGGATGGGGGTTGGGCCGCGCCTGTCGTAAGCGGGGACTTCGTATACCTGGGCGCTAAAGACGGGCGCATCACCAGGCTAGACCTGAATCAAAACGGGAACTTCGATACAACGTGGGGATTTCCCGCTTCGGGGCTGGATACGCTCGGTCCCATATACGGCACCCCGCGGATAGACGGAGAGCGCGTCTTCGGCGCCTCCTATGACTGCGATCGCCTTGACTGCGAGGCGCAGGTGTTCGCCGTGTCCACCGTGGACGGGAGTTCACTCTGGCCCGAGGTGACCTTCAAGCTGCGGACCAAGATCGTCGGCGCTGTGGCCGTCACCGGGGACATGGTGTTGTTCGGCACGGCGAAGATCGACGCCGAGCTTGAACCGTCGGAAATAGAAGGTTATCTGTACGCGATCGACGCCAGGCCGGACGTTTCGAGACGTGTCATCTGGCGCTTTCCCACAACGGGCGCCGTATGGGGAACGCCGGTTGTTTCCGATGGCGTTGTCTATTTCGGTGATCTTGACGGTATTTTTCACGCAGTGTCCCTGGGCGGCGAAAACGGGACGGAGGATGGCGCCGGGCGCGAGCTCTGGAATTTCCAGGCCGGTGGAGCGATCGTCGCAGAGCCGCTGATCGTGGACGGCAAAATCTACTTCGGCGACTTCAGTGACACCTTCTACGCACTGGATATCAAGACACGTGAGAGCACGGGCGGCGGATCGGAATCGCTGGGCGCCGGTGAGTGGTCATTTGGATCAGACGGCTGGTTCTGGGCCACACCGCTCATCAACCAGGGCATCCTCTACGTTGGCACCTTGAACGGCAAGTTCTACGCCCTGGACCCGGATACCGGGGCCGAGCGATGGGAGCGGCCCGGCTCGGTTGAAGGCCAGATCGTAGGCAGCGCAGCGGTCATCAACGAGGTGGGCCGTGGAATAGCGCTCGTGGTGCCGTCCGGGGATGACAATCTCTCGGTATTTGACGGGCAGACCGGTGCGGAGTTAAACGGCTTCGCCACTGATGGCGGCGTGAAGGCCAGCGTGGTGGTGGACGGGAGATTCCTGTATGTCCACACCATTGACGATGACCTGGTGAAGTTCAATATCACTGACCGCTCGCAGGTCTCCTGCGTCAATGCGGAGACGGGGTCGCCGTGCGGTTAAGTACGTCAACCCGGGCTCGCCTCATAGCGGTAGCGTCCCTGACCGGGGGGGCGATCCAGTGAACAAATTCATCTCCCGCAGATTCTTAATCATCGCCGGCGTCGCGTTCATCGCCATTGCGATATTCCGGTTTGAACTCTTCGTTATCGGGCCGATGGTGAACGCCCTGATCTTGCTGGACAAGATCCTGTTCAGCAACTTTGGTCTGGCGATCATCTTCTTCACCGTAACGGTGCGGCTCCTGATGATCCCGCTGACCGTGATGCAGACGCGCAATATGCGCAAGATGTCCGCGTTACAGCCGCGCATGAAGGCGATGCAGGAACGGTATAAAGACCACCCGGACGGTCGCCGGCTGCAATCCGCTGAAACGATGAAGATGTACAAGACCGCCGGGGTCAGCCCGGTTGGTTGCCTGGGCCCGATGGTGTTGCAGATGCCGATCTGGTTCGGCCTGTACCGGGCTATCTTCAGGGCTGTCCCTGCAACGCCTGAGGGCACGGCGAACCTGTCAGCCATTCTGTACGGATGGAACCCGGCGGCGAGCGACGTTCCGCTTGACAGCATGTTCATCGGCATGGACCTCGTGGACCTTGTCTCGAACGCTCCTGCGCCGTTCAACTTTGCCCTGCCCATCCTGGTCGGGGCGTCGATGTGGGCGCAGCAAAAAATCAGCGCCATGCCGTCGATGGACGCACGATCGGCCCAGACCAACCAGATGATGCTCTGGCTGATGCCGATCATGTTCGGGTTCTTCACGTTCCAGTTCCCGGCGGGACTGGCCGTATATATCCTCTTCTCCAACCTGATTGGAGTAGCGATCACTGCCGTGATCTCCGGCCCCGGTGCGCTACTGGGCACCCGGTTCGGGACCTCGGCGGCCACGGCGACGGCGGCTGTAGAGGCCAGCGTATCTGAGGCCGAAGACAAGGGGGACGCAATTGATGGAACCGCGGAGGTTCTCAGCGAAAACGGTCGACGAAGCGATCGACAACGCACTCGAAGCGCTCGACGTAAACCGAGAAGACGTAGAAATCGTCGTCGTTAACGCCGGGCGATCAGGGATCCTGGGATTTGGCGGCGAACCGGCTGAAATCGATGTGACACTGCTTGAGCCTGACGGCACGGGCGAAACCGGCACGGCCGGGGCCGGACGCGAAATCGAGGCAGTCGAGCCCGGTGATCCCGGGCAGGATGAAGAAGACCTCGACCCAGACTCGGACGATGAAGACGAGTTCGATTCAGACTCGGACGAAGACGGCGAGTTCGACGACGAACCGGACGATGAAGACGAGTTCGACGACGAACAGGAGCCGGTCGCCTCATACGCCACGGTCACGGCTTCGGAACCCGAGCAGGATATCGATGCCGGCGGACCGGAAAGCGCCGGGTCCGACCGGGAGAGCCCGGAACAATCAGGGCGTGAACAACCAGGGCATGAACAAAGGGAAAGGCCGTCAGAGCCGGACCCCGAGGTGATCGAGTTCGCCTCCGAGGTGATCGACTACTTCCTGGCCAGCATGAACGTGGTCGCTGACACCTACATCCGTGAGGATACCGATGACGGCGTCCCGATATTTGACATCGAGGGCGAAGACTCGGGCTTGCTTATCGGGCGGCGGGGCGAAACGCTCCAGTCTCTCCAGTACCTGGTCAACCTGATCGTCACCCACCAGCTGGGGCGGTCCGCGTATGTCCAGATCGACATCGAGGGCTACAAGGAGCGTCGGCGTGAGACGCTGAACGGCGTGGCGCAACGCACGGCGGAGCGGGTGGCAGACTCTGGCGATGCGATAGAGCTAGAGCCGATGCCCGCGTACGAGCGGCGATGGGTCCACATGGCCCTGGCCAACCACGCGGATGTGCGCACCGAAAGCAGCGGCGAAGGCCAGGATCGGTTTGTCGTCGTGTATCCAAACTCCGGTGGGTCCGACGGTCAGCGTGCCCGGAGGTCCCGGGGGCCGAGACGTTCCCGGAGATCCCAGGCAACCACCGAGGTTTGAGGGCGATCGCGGGTAAGACACCGTGGTCGCCCGTACAGCCCGGACGGCTGTTTCAGAGCATCCCTCTCACGCCGGGAGAGGGCGGAGGGTACGGGAGTAGGAATCGTGCGGATTGCGCCATACGGCGACTCCCCGGCCTGATGCCCGCGTTATGGCTGATTTCACAACGCCGGACTTCCTGGCCATCGGCCATCTGACCTACGACGTAACGCCGGAGCCGGGCGACCCGCACGGCCGCGTACGTCCCGGCGGGGCCGCAGCGTTCGCCGCAGTGACCGCACAGGCGCTCGGCCTCAGAGTGGCCGTGGTAACGAGCGCCACGCCTTCGTACCCGGTAGACGCCATCCTCCCGGGGATCGCGACGCACGTGGTTCAGGCCCCTTTCACGACATTCTTTCAAAACGTCTACGGCCGGGACGTGCGCGGAGAAAAGGGCAACCGCTGGCAGGTGCTCGGGGGTCGCGCATCTTCGATCACCCTGTCAGATATCCCTGGCCCCTGGCTCGAAGCCCCAATCGTTTTTTTTGGCCCTCTGGTCCGGGAAATCCCCCCGGATGCTGTGAACTGGTTCCCGGACGCCGCCGTCGGCGCAGCCGTGCAGGGATGGCTGCGCCGCTGGGACGACTACGGGCGCATTACCGAGGAAGCCGGCCCCCCGGCGGGGCTGGCAAGCGGGTACCGGCTACTGGCTGGCTCCGTCAGGGAGTTCGCCACACTGGAAGGGTCCGGGCAGTACGAGATGGCGCGCTGGGCCGGGTACGCTGATGCCGTGGGCATAACGGACGGAGCGGCCGGTTCCCGGATACACGCCGATGGTCGAGAAACCAGTATCCCGGCATACCGTGCCAACGAGATCGACCCGACCGGAGCGGGGGATATATGGGCCGCCGCCTGCCTGTTGCGTCTGGTGGAGACCGGCGACCCGGTTGAATCGGCGCGTTTCGCCAATGCTGCTGGAAGCGTTTCGATTGAGCGCGAGGGCCTTTCCGGTGCGCCCGGCCGGAGTGAGATCGAGTCCCGCATGGCCCGGGGCTGATGATGATCTGGACAGCATCCTCCTCCGGCCCGATTCCCGTACAACGGCTGTAAAATCACCGGCATCGTCGGCCTCTGTGTCGCGGTAATTCCCCCTCATGAGTAACTCCAGCGACGGCAAAACCGGAAATCGAGTCCTGACCATCCCGGTCGGCGACCGTGTCGCGTTTGAAAACGCCTGCGCGGATGCAACCATTTCGGAAGTCGTGCGGGTGGCGGTTGTTCACCTGTCCGGGCGTGGCGGGATCACGGTAGAGAGTACGGTGGAACCCGGAATGCCCGCGATCCTCGCGGCCGTGCAGGCACCGGTTGTCGCCGCCCTCACAGGTCAGATCGACGACCGGCTGCTGGAGCTGGCGCTTGCCGCTGACATCCGGGTCTGTGACGCCGGGACCACCTTCGCCCTCACGCAGGTCAGCCGGTCCGAGCTGCCGTCAGACGGCGGCACGCAGCGCCTTCCGCGTATCGTCGGATCGGGGCTCGCTGCGGACATGCTTCTCACGGGTCGCCGCATCACGGCGCAAGAGGCGCTGGGCGTCGGGCTGGTGACCGAGATCGTCGTTGACGGAACGGTGACCGGCCGGGCGACGGAGATCGCCGGGGAGATATCAAAACGAGGCAAAGCGGCCGGGAACTTGACGAAGGAAGCGGTGCTGAAAGGCGCCGACATGCCGCTGGACCAGGCCGTGCGCCTGGAGGCTGACCTGGCGATTCTGCTTCACACCGACCCCGAGCGCTCTGAAGGCATTGACGCCTTCAAGACCCGCCGGGAACCCGATTACCAGCGGGAGCCAGGGTTTCGACGGGATGACCCTGCCCCATGACCACCGCGCCGTTCAAAACCGTCACGTACGAGAAGAGCGACCGCGTGGCGCACGTGATCCTGAATCGTCCCGGCGTGATCAACGCGTTCAACATCCAGATGCGGGATGACCTGTCTGAGGTCCTCTACGCGATACGTCATGACGACGATGTGGCGGTCGTCCTGCTGCGGGGAGCGGGTGAGCGCGGGTTTTGCGCCGGCGCTGACCTGTCCGAGTTTGGCAGCGCGCCGTCGCAGGGCGCGGCCCGCCGGGCGCGCTGGGAGCGGGACGTCTTCGGCGCGTTGCGGGATCTTCCCATCCCCACCGTGGCCGCGCTGCACGGGCATGTGATCGGCTCGGGAGTAGAGCTTGCGCTGCTGTGCGACATTCGTATAGCGGCGGACAACGCGATTTTCTCGATGCCCGAGACCTACTACGGATTGATCGCAGCGGCGGGAGGTACGCAGACGTTGCCGCGCGCGGTGCGGCAGGGCAGGGCGTTGGATATGCTGCTCACCGGCCGCCGGTTAAACGCCGCGGAAGCGCTGCAGGCGGGCATCGTGCAACGCGTCGTTCCCGCGGGCGACCTGCTTGTTGAGGCCGGACGGATCGCGTCCGGGCTGGTGGCGCTGGACCGGTCCCTGTTCGCCGCCGTCAAGGCAGCGCTCGAAGCCGCCCGCTACCGTC
>JADFRU010000045.1:0-8625 GCA_022561115.1 Chloroflexota bacterium
CCACAACCCTGACTTCCCGAGACTGGCAAGATCGTTCGGGATGGAGGCTATGCAGGTCAAAGACCCGACAAAGGTCGGTGACTCGCTCGCGGATGCCATCCAGATGAACAAGCCGGTGCTTATCGAGGTCCCGGTTGGCCGGATGCCGGTTCCGGCTTTCTTCGGACAGCGCCCCCAGGCGCCCAAACGACCAGAATAGCCAGCATCCGATACCTGAAAATCCCCCCACGAGCGGCCGTTTCGGCCCTCGCAGCCCTGATCGTGACGCCCGGCGTCAACGGTCGATCGTAAGGAGAGTCCTGAAATGGCTCAGATGACAGGTGGCCAGGCGCTCGCCAGGTCTCTCTACAGAGAGGGCGTCCGCGTGATATTTGGACTGCCCGGAGTCCAGTTGTACGGGATCATGTCAGCGCTTCGGGACGAGCCGGGCATCAGGTTTATCACCACGCGCCATGAGCAGGCGACGGGCTACATGGCGGACGGCTACGCTCGTGCCGGCGGTGAGGGCGGATTCGGTACGGCGCTTGTCGTCCCCGGTCCCGGCCTCCTGAACGCGGCGGGCGCGCTGAGCACCGCTTACTCAACCTCGTCCCCGGTGTTGATGATTTCCGGCCAGGTGCAGCGTGACTTCATCGGCAGCGATGTCGGCATGCTCCACGAGGTTAATGACCAGATGGAAGCCATCAAGCCGATCACCAAGTTCCAGCGGCGCGCTTTGCAGGTCAGTGATATCCCCGGGGCCGTCCACGACGCCGTGCTGGCGATGAAGACCGGGAGGCCCCGGCCGGTAGAGATCGAGATACCGCCGGAGACTCTCGAGGAGTGGGGTGAGGCTGAACTCCTTGAGGCCAGCAACCCGCTGAGGCCCTCCGCTGCGGCGAAGGACGTGGAGAAAGCGGTCGAGATGCTGTCGTCCGCCAAGCGCCCGGTTATCTTCGCCGGCGGTGGGGTGAACCTGGGCGACGCACAGGAAGAGCTTGCCGCGGTCGCCGAGTTCCTGCAGGCGGGCGTGGTAATGACCGCAGAGGGCAAGGGTGCGATCGACGCTCGCCATCCGCTGGCGATCGGCTCCGCCCTGAGCCCGAACAGCCCTATCGTCGAGTATCTGCAGACGGCGGATGTCGTCCTTGCGGTGGGAACGCGGCTGGTGCGCGCCGGCATCAAGCCGGATCAGACGATTATCCAGCTTGACATCGACCCCGAGGAGATCGGCCGGAATTACGATAACGTGCATGGACTGGCTGGCGACGCGGCCGCGACGCTCCGGTCGGTGCTCGAAGGTTTGAAGGCTAGCGGCAGCCCGCGAGAATCTTCTAACGGGGAGATCGGCACGGTGCGGGATGCGGCCGACGCGCTCGCTCCCAACACGCAACCTCAGGGCACGATACTGGCCGGTATCCGGGAGCACGCGCCGGACGACACGCTGATGATCAGTGGGATGACCCAGATCGGCTACTACAGCCGGTCGCACTGGAAGACTTACGGACCGAGGAGCTTCTTCACCTCCGGGTACTCCGGGAACCTCGGCTACGCCTTCCCGACGGGCCTGGGCGTGAAGGTGGCACAGCCGGACAAGCCGGTCATCATCGTATCCGGGGACGGCGGGTTCCTTTACTCGTCGCAGGAGCTGGCGACCGCGGTGCAGCACAACATCAACGCCGTGGTCGTGTTGTTCAACGACAATGCGTACGGGAACGTGTCGCGTGACCTGGACAACATGTGGGGCGGTACGTACGGCGCAGAGTTGCACAACCCGGACTTTGTCGAGATGGCAGAGGCGTACGGCGTCAAGGGCATGAAGGTGGACGAGCCGGAGAATGTCGGCGTCGCAGTCGCGGACGCCATCCAGATGGACCGCCCGGTGCTGATTGAGGTGCCTGTCGGCCGGATGCCGCAGCCCGCGATGTACCGTGGGTCCGATCCGGTGAAGTAGGCGAGGTCCCGGGCACGAGTGAGACTCGATAACCGGGAGGTCCGGATACGCGGGAGTTAACCGGTGAAGGTGCGATTGGTAGGGTGGGGGCCGCCGCCGTTGTGGGTAGCGTGCGCCGCGCTCGGATTGATTCTTGTCGCTGCCGTCGGTTGCGGTGATCGTTTGCCCGCCGATGTGGCGCGTTCCGTCGAGTACGAACCAGCCGAAATACCGGGGCCGGGAGGAATACCTCAGGCCCCGGCGCCCACGACGACACCCCTGCGGCAGGTTCGCCTCTCTGAGACGTTCACAGGAATTCAGGGTCGCGCTTTCAACGACCGCACCGTCTATCTCACCGAGGTTCCCGGTCCCGGCGAACGGCTGGCCGTGGTCAACCAGGCCGGAACGATTGTTACCTTCCGGAACAACCCCGCCGTAGAAGAGTTCGACGTGTTGCTGGACATCAGCGACAGCGTCAGCCGGGACGGCAACGAGGAGGGTCTGCTGGGGTTGGCGTTCGACCCGGACTTCGCCGTTAACGGGCGGTTCTACGTTTATTACTCGGCCGCCGATCCGCGCCGGTCGGTGTTGAGCCGATTCGTGGTTGGCGACGCGGGACGTGCGGATATGTCGTCCGAGTTGGTGCTGCTGGAGATCGAAGAACCGTTCTCCAACCACAACGGCGGGATGATCACGTTTGGGCCGGACCGGATGCTGTACGTGGGCGTCGGCGACGGCGGAAGCCGGGGTGATCCACACGGCAACGGGCAGAACCCACAGACGCTGCTGGGAACGGTGCTTCGGATTATCCCGCCGGGCCGGGGTGAGTCGTACACATCGCCGGCAATAAACCCGTTCAATCGCTCAGAAGAAGGACGTCCAGAGGTCTGGGCGTACGGCCTGAGGAACCCCTGGCGATTCAGTTTTGACCGCGAAACCGGGGACCTGTGGCTCGGCGACGTGGGGCAGGGTGACCGCGAGGAGATCAACCTGATCGTACGCGGCGGAAATTACGGCTGGAACCGGCTGGAGGGGAGTCTCTGCTTCTCACCAAGGCGCGGATGCGATACGGAAGGCGTAATCGGCCCGGTCGTGGAGTACGACCACACGCTGGGATGCTCAGTCACCGGCGGCTACGTGTACCGCGGCGAGTCGATCGAATGGCTGCAGGGCGCGTATGTGTACGGGGACTTCTGTTCCGGCCGGATCTGGGCGGTGCGGGTTCGCGAGGGGGTGGTGCTCGAGCGCGCCCAGATAGCCCACGTTGACGTGCAGATAGCGTCGTTCGGCGAGGACGCGGAGGGTGAGCTATACATCACGGGCTTCAAGGGCGGGGTGTATCGGGTGGTGGACGCCGCGGAGTGATGCGACGGCCGGGTGGCCCAATACATCGGTTCTGGACATCGGCGCACTGTCTTGACAACCGGGGCCGTTGGAGTAGCGTGACGCCGTTCCCGCGGACGGCCAATGCGCCGCTCGTTCGCCGGTGGACCCACGAAATGAAACGGCGCTGTGACAGAGGACTTCGATGTACCCGAATCCACTCAAGCAGAAAATGCAGGACGGCAAGCTCGTGCTCGGCACAGCGATCCCGACGCACGACATTCGTATTGCTGCCGCTCTCGCATACTCGTGCACCGCCGATTTCATCTGGATAGACCAGGAACATTCTCCTTTTGGCCCGCGTGACATGGAGATGATCCCGATAATCCTGCGTCAGCAGGGCATTGCGCCGATGGTGCGGGTGCCGTGGAACGACCCGACCCACATCAAGAAGGCCTTTGACGCAGGCGCATCGGCGGTAATGGTGCCGCAGATCGGCAACGTTGAAGAGGCGAAGCGAGCGATTGAATACGCGAAGTACCCGCCGCTGGGCAACCGCGGAATCTCGCCGACATGGCCTGCGCTGGCGGGCGAAGACTTCATGAACGTCGTCAATACCGCCAACGACGAGACCGTCCTGATCCTCCAGATGGAGTCGGAAGAGCACTACAACCAGGTGGACGAGGTGCTGGCGCTGGACGGATTCGACGTCCTGCTGGTTGGCCCGATGGACCTTTCCGCCTCCCTTGGCGTCACGGGGGACATGCAGAACTCAAAGGTCCAGGACATTATGAAAGAGATGCCGCGCCGGGCCGAGGGTAGCGGCAAGGTGATCGGCACCACGCTCGGCGACCCTGAAGAGATCCGGCAGAAGGTGGACTGGGGTTACAAGTTCCTGAACCTGGGCAGTCCGATCGGGTTCGGTATCAGCTTCATCAACGACCGTTTCGTTGAGTACCGGGAGCAGGCGGGCAACTAAGCCCTCCGCTGCGGTGACTAAACAACCGTTAAGGTAAACGCCCGCCCTTCGAGAGCCTCAGGGAGCGGGCCGGCGACAACGACAACGGCCCGCCCTTCGAGAGCCTCAGGGAGCGGGCCGGCGACGACGACAACGGCCCGCCCTTCGAGAGCCTCAGGGAGCGGGCCGGCGACAACGACAACGGCCCGCCCTTCGAGAGCCTCAGGGAGCGGGTCTGCGACTGGAGTAAAAGCTTGGTCCTGCCACGATTCCGCGTACCGGAAGAGATCGCCATTCGCGTCCCGCAGGAGAACATGCGGGCAACGCTGGAAGATATGTTCCAGCACGTCGGCATGTCGCCGGAGGACGCGGCGCAGTCAGCAGATGTGCTGGTGTTCGCCGATCTCCGCGCCATCGAGACGCACGGCGTGTCGAACATGATGCGTTCTTACATGAGTGCTTTTGCCGACGAGAACATAAACCCGCGCCCGGACTGGAAGATCGTCCGCGAGTCTCTCGCTACCGCAACGATAGACAGCGACTCCGGGCACGGTCTCGTGATCGGTCCGAAGGCGATGAACCTGGCGATCGAGAAGGCGGAGAAGACCGGCATCGGCGCTGTCGCCGTGGCAAATGGCCGGCACTTTGGCGCCGCCGCCTACCACGCAATGATGGCGCTCCCGCACGACATGATCGGCGTGGCGATGACCGTTGGCGGGATCAACGTCCTGCCGACCTGGAGCTCCGAGCCGCTGATCGGCCTCAACCCGATCGGCTTTGCCGCACCGACGCGTGATGAAGCGCCTTTTGTGTTCGATGCAGCGATGAGCAGCGTGGCCGGTAACAAGGCGACGCTCGCCAAGCGGCTGGGTGTGAAGATGCTGCCGGGCTGGATTGCGGACGCACAGGGCAACCCGATCATGGAGGAGACGGACGTCCCGGAACAGTCGTTCATGCTTCCGCTGGGCGCAACCCGGGAACTGGGCTCTCACAAGGGCTACGGGCTGTCGGTGATGGTGGACATCCTGTGCGGCGTGCTCTCCGGCACGGGCCCGGGATTCGTCGTAAAGGGGCGGGCGCAGTCAGGGCAGGCGTCGCGCGGCGTGGCGACTCATCATTTCACCGCGTACAAGATCGAAGCGTTCACGGACCTTGAAGGGTTCAAGGACGATATGGACCACTTCATGAAGACGTTGCGTGAGTCCAAACCCGCGCCGGGCCACGACAGGGTGGTGTACGCCGGGTTGCCGGAGCATGAGGATGAGATTGAACGCCTGGCGAACGGGATTCCGTATCACCCGGAAGTGATCGACTGGTTCCGCGACATTACGTCCGAACTGGAACTGGAGTGGCGTCTGACGTAAGGCCGGGGGGCTAAACGCGAATATCCCCTGTACAGATCGCGCCCTGAGGCTCTCGAAGGGCCGGGTTGTGGGTCGACGCGCTGGCGTGTTGAGCACCTGCGGGCGGTCCCCCTCACCCCGGCCCTCTCCCGCGATGGGGAGAGGGGGCAAAAACGCCGCCGACGGTGGTCATCTGTTCCAACCAATTCGCCAGCGCCCTGAGGCTCTCGAAGGGCCGGGTTGAGGAACAACGCGCCTGCGTTCTTGTCCTTCCTCGGAAGGCCCCCCTCACCCCGGCCCTCTCCCGTCTTGGGCTGCGTACAGGGGGTCAATTATAGACGTTGCCAACGGGGCCTCTACGCCCACGATTCCTCTGACCTCAGCACGGTCCGGATGGATGATGACCTGTCCATGTAGATGATCCATCAACGACCCTAGTGCCGCTGAGAGACTGGCATGGTCATCACCGACATCGGACAGAGGGTAATCCGTTCCCGTCCGGAACTCCACCAGAGCATTAGTTTCGGCAAGGTCTTTGCTGAACGAGAATTGATCCACCGGTAAGTTCATCTTCACCCGCGCTGAGAGGGTCTCCAACAGGTCTTCCGCCCCTGCCAGCATCCTCCGAGCCCCCTGTAACTCAGCCAGTTGATCGGCCCCTATGGCATCAAGCTGGTCCTGAAGACCCTCGCGTCTCACAAGGAGGTCCTTGCGGCGATCCATGTACTCATCCCGGGCCATCTCACCGAGCCGGTATAGGTCCTTGATACGTCCCCGCTCTCCATCGATCTCTGCAACAGCAGCACGAAGCGGTTCGCTATCACTGTCCAGCTCGGTCACGCGGCCACGGAGGTTGTTGATCGTCACCTCCAGCGTCTTGGACAGAATCTCCGGGTTTCGTAGTGCTTCCCTCAGGGCCTCCCAGATGGAACGCTCCAAGATTTCAGCGGGTTGCCTGGGTATGTCGCAAGGAGTCCCTCCGTTCCTGACGTGTGGTGCCCACCGGTACCGGTGTAGGCAGTAGTAGACGCGGCGGCCTTTACCGGGCCGCGGTGTCTCACATCGCCAGATGCCACCGCATAGGCATCGCATACGTCCCTGGAGGGGCCAGCTATTCCCATCAGTCCTTTTCAGTCGTCTATTCGCCTTGCGCCTCGTCTGTACGCGGTCAAACTGGTCTTGGTCAATGATCTTGGGACATGGGATTTTAGAACGATGTTCTCCCGAGGCGTAGGCCTCAGTGGTCAATATCCTGCCAACGGTTGAAGGGGACCAGGTCGCTCCACCTCCGGGGGCGGGGAACCGTCCCGTGAGACGTTGTTGGATCGCATTGTCACCAAGACGTTCCGAGTCAGCGAGGTCGAACATGAACCGGAGCACACCGACCGTCTCCGGGTTGACTTCCAGATGGCCGGACTCCGATCTTCGGTAACCGAACATCGGTCTGAATGTGGCCTTGCCCTCTAAGGCCCTTCTGCGCCTGCCATCCTGGGTTCGTGAGATGATCAATTCACGTTCAAGTTCGGCGACGGCACCGATTAGTTGGAGGCCGAACCGGCCGGTCGGGGTAGACGTATCGAAGTCGTCCCTGATTGACCGGAACCATCCGCCCTTTTCTGATATTTCATCGATGATGTTGAGCAATATTTTCAGAGACCGGGCCATCCTATCCAGGGCGGTGATGGCCACCATGTCTCCTTTGCGCACTTCGCCGAGGAGACGTTGGAGGCCCGGACGTTCCGACTTGGCCCCGCTAACCCCGTCGTCGCTGAAGAAGGTGGGCTGGGGCCATTTCTTGTCCTTGCATAGGTCTTTCAGTTCTTGTCTCTGGGACCCAAGCGATGTGCCTTTTTCCACTTGCCGTATGGTCGAAACACGTACGTAGGCAAGAACCCGCTTCGGCTTGACTTTCTTGGGGTCTTCCTCTGTCTGTTTGGTGGTCATCGGTCCAGTCCTTGTGGTTAGAGTGCGTCAACACCCGCATCTTACGGGACTAGATCACCCTTTTGGTGTTTGGTATATACACTGAATGTCAAAGGGGGTGTGACAGCAAGGTTTACAGAACCGCTTCATACCTCGGATGATGAAGGGCCCCACTGCGCCTATTAAGCGTTTTCAGGGTCCGGATTCCGCAAACCAGCAGACATACAAAAGGCCCCCGAACGGTTCGTGCCGCCGGGGGCCGAGTCGGTGATGGAGTGACACCACCGTGCCAGACAACTTTAACAAAGTATCACTGGTGTGGCACCTCGCCCGAGGAAGCCCCGCCGCCTCGCACAGTCGTCTACGCCGAGATCATCGGTGTCCTTGGAAGCGGCCCGCAGCGCTTGCCAGTCTGATGTACAGAAGTTCTTCGAGATGGCCCGTCACGCGGACTCCGCACGTGGCCGTTACGCCCTCTTCGCACCCCCCGTGATGTTGCTGGACTACGCGCCAGGGGTCGGGAAAACCCAGAGCGTCATCGAGAGCGTCAGGCGCTATGCCGCTGCGGCGGGTCTCGCAATAAGCCTTTCTGCGACGGCACGCACTGGTACATTGGTTTCAAGCATCAGATGGGCGATGAGAACAGCGCGAAGTGAGTCGGGTTTGTCGGCCCTCGGAGGTAATGTAATGCCGGAGATCATGGATGTGACCGAAGAACAGGTTCGAGCCGCCTACGCGAAAGGCTGCGAGGAGTGCACAAAAATCGGCGGGCAGTGGGTGCATCTGAGAATGTGCCTGGTCTGCGGCAAAATCGGCTGTTGCGACTCGTCGCCCATGACGCACGCCACGAAGCACTTTCAGGAGACAGGCCACGCCGTCGTCCGATCCATCGAGCCTGGTGAGGACTGGAAGTGGAACTACGCGGCCGAGGAGTTTCTACAGTAGTGTTCGATGTGACCGAATTGAAGGCACTCCTGGCGCTCCCGCATTCCTTGTCTCGTTTCACAGCCGGCATTTCACAGCACTCTGAGGGTGGGACAGGAGGCCGCAGTATAATTTAATCGTCACCTGAATTACGTTCGTACGGGCCTTTTCATGGCATTGAAGAGGTAGCGGGGTCGCATACAGACAGCTCCACCAGACTAGTCGATGAGAGGTAAACAAAC
>JADFRU010000389.1:0-2187 GCA_022561115.1 Chloroflexota bacterium
GCCCGCAGAAGAGGCACTCCCAGCCGAGAAGATGATTCACGAGGCCACCGCACCGCTGCGCGCCTGTGATTTGCTTAACAATGTCACCGTTGTCGCCAAGATATCTGGCGGCGGCACATCCGGCCAATCAGGAGCGCTGGCGCACGGCATCGCACGAGCGCTCCTGGTCATGGACCCTAACCTGCGCGCTCCCCTGCGCGCCGGCGGACACCTGACGCGGGATGCCCGGGTCAAGGAGAGCAAGAAGTACGGCCTGAAGAAGGCCCGCAAGGCGCCGCAGTACACCAAGCGGTAAGCCGGCCTTTGGCGCTCCTGCCATGAAGAAAACACCCCCGGTCCATTCCGGGGGTGTTTCGCGCTCGGGATTTCGTACTCGGAACACCCGCCTCGTCGCCCCGGTCCAGATCCGGCACCGGACCACAACGGTGTCAGTGGAGCTCTGCCGCCACGCAGCGTTCCAGCCGGGCGAGGTCGAGTTCAATCCATACCCTGGCAGCCGGTAACGCCGCGGCGATGGCCTCCACAGCGCCGTCCGCCGTCAACGGGTCCACCTCGAACAGTGCGAGCGACCCTGCGCTATCCATGATGTCCGGAAGCATCAGCGCGAAACGACGGATCACGTCAAGCCCGTCCTGCCCGCCAAGCAGCGCCAGCTCCGGCTCCCGGCGCACCTCCTCCTCGGCCCGGGCCAGCGTGTCTGGCCGCACATATGGAAGGTTGGCCGTGACGATCTGGTATCGACGGCCCTTCAACGGTCCGGCAAGGTCACCCTCAAAAAACTCGATGCGGTCCGTGACACACATCTGCCGGGCGTTTGACCGCGCCACCTCTAATGCCTGTGGCGACAGATCGACTGCATCGACAAAAGAACCGTTGATCTCAGACGCCAGTGTGACCGCAATCGCTCCACTGCCCGTCCCGATGTCTGCGATCCGGAGGCCGGTCTCGAGGTCGCTATTGGCGGTCGCCCATCGGAGCGCCAGTTCGACCAGAAGCTCCGTCTCCGGCCGCGGGATCAAAACGTCCGGCGTGACGGCAAACTCGCGACCGTAAAAACCGCGGCTGCCGGTTATGTATGCGAGAGGTTCCCGGTCCGCACGACGCCCGGCCAGCCGGTCGAGCGCCGTTTCAGCCTCCAACGGCACGGGATCGTTTAGCCCGGCGAACATCCGGGCCGCGTCGATCCCCAGGGCGTGTTGCAGGAGAAGCTCTGCCTCGAGCCTGTGCTCATGGATACCGGCGATGCTTAGCCGGGTGCGCGTCCGTTCCAGCAGTTCGCGCACGGAGCCGCCGGATTCGGCCACGGCGTCCGTCAGTCTCCGACGCCGACCGCCGCCAGCTTGCGGGCCTGCTCGTCCCTGAGCAGGGCGTCGACGAACTCGTCCAGGTCACCCTCGAGAAATCGTTGCAGGTTGTGGCTGGTCATGTTGATACGGTGATCGGTGACACGGCTCTGCGGGAAGTTATAAGTCCGTATCTTCTCGGACCGGTCCCCGGTGCCAACCTGCGCCCTGCGGTCTCCGGCGATCGCCTCCTGCTGCTCACGCAGTTGCAGATCCCAGAGGCGAGCGCTCAACACGTTCATCGCGTGCTGGCGGTTCTGAAGCTGAGAGCGCTCTTTCTGAGACGTAACTACTAGCCCGGTCGCGAGGTGGGTCATGCGCACAGCCGTGGCGACTTTGTTCACGTTCTGACCGCCGGCGCCACCGGAGTGGTAGATATCGATGCGGATATCTTCCGGCTTGATATCGATCTCCAGCTCGTCAGGCTTCGGCAGCACAGCCACGGTCGCCGTGGAGGTGTGGACGCGGCCCTGAGACTCGGTAGCGGGAACACGCTGGACGCGGTGTACACCGCTTTCGTACTTCAACCGGTTAAATGCGCCCGGTCCCTGGACCTCAAAGATCACTTCCTTGACGCCGCCTATGCCGGTCTCACTTATATCGACCAGTGTGACCTTACAGCGGATCGACTCGGCGTAACGCTGGTACATCCGGTAGAGCTCGGCTGCGAACAGGCCGGCCTCGTCTCCGCCCGCTCCGGCCCGGATTTCCACGATCGCGTCCGCCTCGGCGGTCTCATCACGGGGCAGCAGGGCCAGCTCCAGTTCCCCGGTCAGGTGGACCTCCTCCGCCTCAAGCCGCTGGACCTCCTCACGCGCCATCGCCGCCAGATCAGCGTCCGCCT
>JADFRU010000046.1:0-8602 GCA_022561115.1 Chloroflexota bacterium
TGACTTACGACCTGGTGATCAAGAACGGGACCGTGATCGACCCGTCGCAGGATCTGCACGCGCGGCGGGATGTCGCCATTGCCGGCGGCCGCATCGTGGCGGTGGATGAGCATGTCTCGGACAATGACGCTCACGATGTCATAGAGGCGGACGGACTGCTCGTGCTCCCGGGTCTCGTGGATCTCCATGTGCATGTGTGGTGGGGCGTTGCGCACCTTGCGATAGAGGCGGACGCCCATTCACTGTCGCGCGGCGCCACGACGATTGTGGACGCCGGGTCAGCGGGCGCGAACACGATGGCCGGGTTCCGCCGCTACGTTATCGACGAGGTGGACACAAGGACGCTCGCCTTCCTCCATATATCGGGCATGGGCCAGCTCGACCAGGAGATCGGCGAGTTGGAGGACATACGCTGGGCGCGCGTGGATAAGGCTGTCGAGGCGGCGAAGTTGCACGCGGACGTGATAGTTGGCGTCAAGGTCCGCCTGACCGAGGGGATCGTCGGAAAGAACGACCTGGTGGCGCTTGACCGGGCGATCGAAGCCGCCGGGTACCTGGACAAGCCGGTGATGATCCACATCGGCGGAACGAATCATGACCTTGAAGAGATACTCGGGCGGCTGCGGCCCGGCGATATCGTTACGCACAGCTTCACGGCCGTCCCGCCGGGCATCATCACCGATACAGGCGCTGTCCTGCCCGCAGCGCTGGAGGCGCGTGCGCGCGGGGTGAACTTTGACGTGGGGCACGGTGCGGGCAGCTTCAGCTTCCGGGTGGCGGAGGCGGCGCTCGGTCACGGGTTCACGCCGTCCACGGTATCGAGCGATGTGCATCGCTATAACGTTCGCGGCCCTGTATACGACCTGGCCACGACGCTGTCCAAGTTCCTCCATCTCGGCCTGTCGCTCGATGAAGTCGTCCGGCTGGCGACGTCAGCACCGGCGAACGCCGTGGGGCGCGGCGACCAGTTCGGAACGCTAAGGGTCGGCGTCGAGGCGGACGTGAGTGTGATGCGGCTTGAGGAGGGGGAGTTCAGGTTCACCGACGCCACCGGTGACGTGCGCATCGGCAACAGGTTGCTCACCCCGGTGGTTACGCTTCGCGCCGGCCGGCGGCACGCGCCGACGTTTGGCGCGCACCCCGATCTGCTGGGCCACTCACCGGAGTCAGTCCCCGGAACGATGCCGGCATGACACCCCCTGCCCAGGCAGGCACTGGTCCGGGCGACGGCGCCTCTGCCGGCGTGTTCGCGATCGAAGTGATCGGGTTAGAAAAGTCGTTCGGTCACACGGCGGTTCTTCGCGGTCTTGATATGAATGTCCGTGACGGTGAGGTGGTGGCCATCTTCGGGGCTAACGGTGTCGGCAAATCCACCCTTCTGCGGATACTGGCGACGCTCACACGGCCGGACCACGGCACGATATCGATCTACGGCAGCGACCTGGCCCGTAATGCGGAGACGGCCCGTCTCTCGCTGGGCGCCGTCCTCCACTCGCCGATGCTTTACGGCGATATGACCGTGGAGGAGAACCTGATGTTTTTCGGCCGGATGTTCCGCATTCCGGGGTTGAGCGATCGCGTCCGCGAGGTCGCAGAGCGGATGGGACTCGGTCAGCGTTTTAAGCAGCGTGTGCGTGAACTGTCCCACGGATACCAGAAGCGAGCAGCGCTGGCCCGGGCGCTTCTGCACCGGCCCCGGGTTCTCCTGCTTGACGAGGCGGAATCAGGGCTGGATGAGCCTGCGCGTAAGATCCTTGATGGCGTGATCGCCGAGCACCGCGCCGCCGGACACGCGGTGGTGATGACGACCCACTCGGTCGAGAAAGGGATCGCTTCTTCGGACCGCGTGCTCGTGCTCGCGGGCGGGCGATTCGCCCTGGACGCGCCGTCCTCCACAGTGACGCTTGCCGACGTTACGGGTTTTTACATCGACCCGGTGGACGCCTGATGGGCGCTGCACTCGCGACGATCTGGGCCCTGGCGCGCAAGGATCTGCTGCTGGAGATGCGGTCCCGGGAGATCGTGCTCGCCATCGTGGTGTTTGCGCTCCTCGTCATCACCATCTTCACGTTCGCCATCGATCTCACGCCGTCTCGCTCAAGGGATGTCGGCCCGGGCGTTCTGTGGGCGGCGGTGGCGTTTGCCGGGGTGCTTGGCATTAATCGCTCATTCGCCATGGAGGCGGAAGGCAACACCCTGGACGGGTTGATGCTGACGCCGGTAAGCCGGGAGCTGATCTTCTTTGGCAAGTCTCTCGGCAACTTCATTTTCATCGCCGTCGCGCAGGTAGTGATCTTCCCGGTGTTCGAGGCGTTGTTTAACATCAGCGTGTTGCGGATCGAGACGTTCGTGATTGCGTTGCTTGCGAGCATCGGCTTTGCCGCCGTGGGGACGGCGTTTGCAGCGGTGTCTGTCAGGGTCCGATCACGCGAGATCATGCTGCCCCTGTTGTTCTTGCCGACGGTCATTCCGCTGATAATGGCCGCGGTAGAGTCAACGTCAGTTGTGGTCAACGGCGGGAGCTGGTCAGGCTTCAGCGCATGGTTGCAACTGGCGATCGCGTTTGACGTGATCTTTGTCATCGCCTCAGCCGTGCTTTTCCAGTTCGTGCTGGAGGATTGATCTCCATGAAGTGACCCGGAGGGTTCAAGTTGCCGGCGGGGCAAATCTTCACGGGAATTCGATAGCGCGAAACCGCGCTTGTGATAGACTGCACACAGTCTCAGCCAGTGCACGGCGGAGCAAAATCAAGCGATGGTTGCCGTTCCTAAAATACGTTTGATCTGGCTAGGGCTCACCGCAGCCCTTATGGCCCTGACGCTCTGGATGATTTTTCTCTGGGTGCCGACCGAGGTTAACCAGGGCAATATCCAGAGAACCCTGTACTTTCACGTCCCCGTAGCGTGGACCGCGATGGTCGCTATCGTGCTTGTCGCGTTCGCAAGCGTGGCCTATTTGAAGACGCGCGACGAGAAATGGGACCGCCTGGCGGTAGCCGGTGCAGAGACGGGCGTGATCTTTGCGGGGTTGATGCTCATCACCGGAATGGTCTGGGCGAAGCCTATCTGGGGTGTCTGGTGGACCGGCGAGGCAAAGCTGACCACGACCCTGATCCTGTTCTTCATCTACGTCGCATACCTGATGTTCCGGGCCTATTTTCCGCCCGGCGAGCAGCGGCGCAGGCTGGCAGCGATTATCGGGGTGATGGGAGCGATCGACACGCCGATCATCTATATCGGGGCGCAGCTCTGGGAACGCGCCCACCCGTCGGCGGTGGTCGGACCGCTCTCGGAATCTGACAGCAGCGTCGACGGGCCGATCGGGCTCACGCTCCTGGTTGCGGTGGTGACCTTCTCCGTGCTGTTCGCTTTCATAGCCAGCGAGAGGTACCGGTTGCGCAAACAGGAGGATGAGGTGATGGAACTCAGGCGTGCGATATCGCTTCAGCCATCCCGATTGATCTCGTCATCAATCAGTACAGCGGGCGCCCCGGCCGGAGGCGCTTAACTCAATGCACAAACTCATCGTCACGCTTCTAATCGCGCTAACCGCTATCGCCGTCCCGACGGTTGCGATGGCGCAGTCCGGAGTTACGGTTGACGTAGCGGCGGACGGCAACATCAGCGGGGTGATTACGCTCATACAGGTGGATCAGGACACGAACCTGGTTGGTTTTGTCCTGGCGACACGGGACGGCGAATTTTTGGAGGTCTCGGTCGATGACTCCACGAGCTTTGGCCTTGAGAATGCCGCCGGAGACCGCTGGGTGTCAGAGTTGGGCGGAGACCCGACCGAGGCCCTTTTTCGTATTCGAGATCAGAGGGAACGGTTCTCACCCGTCACGGTGAGTATCAAGGACGGCATCGCCAGCGCGGTGGTCAACCGTGAGCAGGGTGATCTTGAACAGAATCTCGGGTTCCTGTTCGCCATATACCTGGTGACGTGGGCGGGGTTCTTTTTCTACATATTTATCGTGTCTCGACGACAAAACGACCTCGCCCGGGATATTCAGGCGCTCAAGGGCCAGGTTTTCGGTGTAAGCGCGTCCGAAGCAAGCCCGGTGGGATAGAAGGTCCGGAATGAACCAGTACAACGATCCGATCTCAGACGGACCCGAGGAGAACCGGCCGCTGGAAGAATCAGCGGTCGCGACGACGCTTTTCACGCCAGGCGTGAAAATAGCGATCGCCCTTGTTTTGTTCGTGGGAGCGATCGGGTACTTCGTATTCACCACGTTTGACAGCGCCACCGTTTACTACATGTCGGTATCTGAAATCGAGGCCAGCGGCCCGACGGAGCCCGGCAAGTTCATCCGCCTCACCGGGACGTTGGTCGAGGAGTCGTTCGTCCGGCAACCCAACGGCCTTGACGCCACTTTCGAAATCCAGGACCAGTCCGGTGACGTTCTAAGCGTCAACTACAGCGGCGAGGTTGGACAGGTGTTTTTCAATCCGCACTCGACGATCGACCTGGAGGGCCGGTACACGGAAGATGGCATTTTTGTGACGGAACAGCTGGTGATCAAATGCCCGTCCAAGTTCCTGACAGAGGCCGAGCGCGATGAGCTTGAAGGGGGGACCGGAGCGGCGCCGTACCAGGTAGTGATCGAAACCTAAAGGCGGGGTTGGTTGCCCGGCGGCTTCGCAACGCCTCGTGAACGCGTTTGAATGTAGAGTGACGGACCTCGCGGGGCTATATATACTCCGAACCTCATGAATGAAGGCTTGACACTTGCTGACCTGGCCCTGGCGGCCGGCGTCGCGGTCTTTCTTGGATCTATTCCAACCGCGTGGATGGTCGCCCGATCACGCGGTGTCAGGATCTTCGCCGTTGGCACGCGCCAGGCCGGAGCAACGAATGTTTACCGCGAGGTGGGGCGCACCGCCGCTGTATTTGTCGGTCTCGTAGACGCCGCCAAGGGCGGACTGGCGATAATGGTCGCCATGTGGGCCGGACTCGAAGGAAGCTGGCTGTTGCTGCCGGCTGTGGCTGCGATCATGGGCCACTGGAACTCGCCGATGACGCGCTTCCGCGGCGGTGATGGAGTGATGACCGCGGTGGGCGTGATGATCGCCATCTCCCCGGTCGGCACGGTTCTCCCGATTGTGTTGGGAATGTTCGTTGCCACGGTTCTCAAGAACCGGGTCGCCCACCCATCCGCATGGGGAGGGATCATAGGGTTCGCGACGTTGAATGTCCTGGCCACGGTCACCGATACCAGGATGAGCGCTACGACGGTGGTGGGAATGACGCTGATAGCGGCGTCGATCTTCCTCCACAGTTACGTGTCCCACCGCAGGATGCCCGGGGCGTACCGGATTGAGGTCCTCGACGAAGTTCTTGATGGCGATCTTCAGGACGCGCAAATCCCCCGGACGGAGGGGCCTTAGTCTCCTGTTTCGACCTTGGTCTCCTGTTTCACCGGGGGATTTATCGATACGGGGCCGGTCGTCCGCCGTCTTTCCTAGAGTAATTACGGGGAGCGCTTTATCTTTCTGATCCGTTCCATCGTTGCCTCCGGGACCTGGACCTCCGGCGTGTCTCGCAGTAGCCCGACTGTCATCGCCAGTGACTTGAGCCAGCCGTCGCAATCACGGCACAGGCCGAGGTGTTCCATGATCCGGGACCGTATCTCTTCCTCGCACTCGCCATCGATGTAGTCAGATCCGCTCGCGCGCAGTTCTTTGCACGGGATGGCATTCCCGGAATCCGAGCCGCTCTCCCTGCGGCGGAACCTGGAGAACCAAGAACCGCTTGATGTCATAAAATATTTTCTCCGAGCATCGTTTCGTTCAACCCTGAATGCTGTTGAGGCGGTTAACCCGTAATCCCACGGCATTCGCGTTACCGATTGGTAATGTACACGATAAGATGCTACGGCTCGTCAATTAGATTCACCAGCCCAGCGCCACCCAATCCCGGGGGGCGCCCGCGGCGCCGATCGATCGCCAACCGCCAGATCACGAGATCACTTTAGTCCATTGTCACACCGCGTATGACCGAAGAAGAATTCTCCGAGGTAGTAGAGAACTACTCCAGTTTCGTCTACAACGTTGCGTACCGGATGATGAACTCACCGGACGACGCGGACGATGTGGCGCAGGACGCGTTTATCTCTGCATACAGGGCAAAAGACAGGTTTCGCGGCGATGCCCGGGTGACGACGTGGTTGTATCGCATCACCGTGAACGCGGCGCTCATGCGTATCCGGAAGGATAAGCGCCGGATACAGATGACCGCGCCGGAAGAGTCATACCTGGAACGCAATGTCGCTAACTGGGAAGACACCCCTGACAAGGCGGCGCTTAATTCTGAGTTGAACCGGGAGATCAAGAGCAAGATCGCCCTGCTGCCTGAAGACCTTCGCACGGCGGTCGTGCTGCGGGATGTGCAGGGGTTGTCCAACACCGAAGCCGCGGAAATCCTGGACGTCTCTATCTCAGCCCTGAAGGCCCGGCTGCATCGCGGCCGTGTTGCGTTGCGGGACATGCTCAACGACTACGTGAAGCAAAGGTAAAGGTCCGACTGATCGATCGTTAGCCGGCGACGGCGAACGCGGCAGATATGGAACGAAAATAAAACAGGGGCGGTCCCAGACCGCCCCTGTTTCTTTGTTCCTGCGTCACTGACCCGACCCCTTTTGAATCGATATCAAGGGGATCGAGGTCAAGGGTGAAGCTTACCGGGGGTCAGACGGCGTACGTTTCCACCATCTCAGCCGGAGTCCGCGAGCGCGCCTTCTTCCGCACTTCCACCTGGCGGTCTTCAAGCGTGGGTCGCTCTTCCAGGTAGATGACGCCGAGGGGAACCCCGGGACGCCTTGCCAGCGCCTCGGCGGCGGCTTTATCCGTGGGATCGTGATCTTCCGGGATGTCGAATACCAGCGGCGCGATCCCGAGCTTTTTGTTGCCCTTCAGCAGGTCAAACGTATCGTTGTACGTGGTGCATGGCGACTGGACATGGACGATGGAGAAGCCCCTGTGCTCCATGGCCCGCTGGATAAGCCGGGCGAGGTCTCGCGGGCGGCTTGAGTAGTGGGACGCAATGAACGATACGCCGTGCGCCAGGTACTGCTCAAATGGCTTGAGCGCCTCCTCCAGCTTGCCGAACGGTGTGGAGCTGGTCTCTACTCCCAGTTCGGTTGTCGGCGAGGCCTGGCCCTTTGTCAGCCCGTAAACGCCGTTGTCCATGATGACGCAGGTCACGTCAATGTTGCGATGCGCCGCCGGGCCGATGTGCTCTGCACCGATGCTGAGGAAATCCCCATCGCCGGCAACGATCACGGTATTGGTCTGAGGGCGCGCCTGCTTGACGCCAAAGGCGAGCGGCAGGGTCCGGCCGTGGATGCCGTGTATGCCGAAGGGCTGCTCGCCCTCCACGAGGTGGACCATGTTGCCGGAGCAGCCGATGCCCGCCACGATGACGCTGTTGGACATGGGGGTCTCGGTCTTTTCAGCGAAGCCCTGCATCGCCCACTCAAGGGCGCGCCGCACACCAAAATCTCCGCAGCCGGGGCACCATTTGAAGTCGTATTCCGGGTTGTCTCCGCTCTTACCTGAACCATCCCTCCTCTATGGGATCGCACCTTCTCGCCGACCCTTGCTACAAGGTCCCTGACCTTGAATGGCAGTCCCGTGTATTGAGTTATGGACTCGGCTTTTACGCCTTGAGAGCGTAGGATGCTGGACAGCTGTCCCTGGTAGTTCAGCTCCGGGACTATCACCAGCTCCTTCTGACGCAGCTCCTCCAGCATTGCAGGAGGAAGCGGGTGGAGGTACATGGTGTAGTACCAGCCTACCGGCACTCCCTGGTCCATCAGGATGTCGTAGGCCTCTTGCACAGGCCCTTTGGAGCCGCCCCACGGCATAACCACTATAGACTCTTCGGCGTTCTTGCGCTCGTAGGTGCCGTCTTCCAGCAGCTTCAGCTTGCTGAAGCGGCGCTCCGTCATCTGGACGTGGCGAGCGGGCAGGTGGGTGGTATCGCCCATGGCGTCGTGCTCGCTGCCGTTGGCCACGTAGGAGCCTGGGGACCCGGGTATGGGCATGGGCGACAGCTCGAAGCCATCGTACCGCTGGTAGCCGTTGCTTCCCTGGAAAACCAGGCGGTCCTCGACGGCGTACGTGGGGAGGTCTGGCTTTGGAATGTTCTCTACCCGATCCGCCAGGGACATCTCGCCGAGCAGGATGACCGGTCCCTGGTAGCGTTCTGCCCAGTTGAAGGCCATGATGGCCGCTTCGAAGCACTCCTCTACTGTGCCGGGCGCTATTATGGGCAGCCTGACGTCGCCATGGGCGGGGAACATGGCCATCATCAGGTCCGACTGCTCGGTCTTGGTGGGGAGTCCAGTGGCGGGCCCGCCTCTCTGGATGTCCGCTATCACCAGGGGGATCTCGGTGATCCAGGCCAGGCCAAGGCCCTCGCTCATCAGAGAGAGGCCGGGGCCAGCTGTGGCGCTCATGGCCTTCTTTCCGGCGAAGCTCGCTCCCAGGACGGAGGTGATGGACTCGATCTCCGAGCTTACCTGGTAGGCGAACTTTCCCGGCCCCACCAGGTTGCGCTCCATGAAGACCAGGATGGTGGTGGCCGGAGATATGGGATA